>CAMLJW010000175.1 GCA_946480485.1 uncultured Streptomyces sp.
CTGGTCACGGAGGTGTTCCCACCCGTCGAGGTGCCTGCCGACGCGACCCCGGCCGAGGCGGGCCAGGCGGTCATCGACGCGCTGATGCCCGCCGCGATCTCGCTGGTGGGCGCCTTCGCGTTCCTGTTCTCCGAACTCGCCGAGACGCACGACACGGGCCGGTCCGACATCACCAGCACCGAACTCCTCCAGACACTCGCGCTCCGCCTGTCGAACAGGGACGACGACGAGTAACCTGCTCGTCCTGGTGTTCCCGGCCGTGTCAGACTGGCCGCTCGGCCTGTGCGTCCTTGCCATCGCCTCGGGTGAGCCGCGCCGTCTGGACAAGTTCGGTGCGGCTCCGAAACGGGAGGTGCCCAAAGATGCCGGATGTACGTGAGACGTGGGCCACGGGTGTGGCCCACGTCGTGAAGTGGCGCCAGGAGCCCGTAGTCGTCCAGACGGTGCGGTCGGCCGCGGCCGCGACGATCGCGTACGTCATCGCCCTGCGGTTCAGCCCCGAGGCCGCTCCGCTGACCGCTCCGCTGACCGCGCTCCTCGTCGTGCAGGTCACTCTCTATGCCACGCTGACCACCGGCGTACGCCGGGTGAACTCGGTGGTGGCCGGTGTCGTCGTCGCCATCGGATTCAGCGTCCTGGTGGGACTGACCTGGTGGAGCCTGGGCCTGCTCGTCCTCGCCTCGCTGGCCGTCGGGCATCTGGTGCGGGTCAGCGAGTTCGTGCCCGAGGTGGCGATCAGCGCCATGCTGGTGCTCGGTGTCACCAGAGTCGGCGACACGGCCTGGGCGCGGGTACTGGAGACGCTCATCGGAGCCGTGGTCGGGCTCTGCTTCAATCTGTTCTTCGCTCCCCCGGTGTGGGTGGACGTGGCCGGTGAGTCCGTCAAGGATCTGGCGCGCCGGATGCGGCAGCTGATGCTGCTGATCGGCGACGAGGCGGGCGGTCGCACCCCCGTGGCGCACGCGACCGCGCGGCTTCACGAGGCTCGCCGCCTCGACCACGACATCGTCGAGGTGGACGCGGCCCTCAGGCAGGCCGAGGACAGCCTGCGGCTCAATCCGCGCGTACGCGAAGGGCTGCTGCACCGCGTCGTCCTGCGCACCGGCCTCGACACGCTGGAGATCTGCACGGTGGTCCTGCGGGTGCTCGCCCGCAGCCTCACCGACCTCGCCAAGGAGCGCGATCCGCAGCCGCTGTTCGAGCGGGCGACCGGCGCGGCGATGGAGCGGCTCCTAACCCAGGTCGCCGACGCCTTGGTCAGCTTCGCCATCCTGGTCACCGCCGACGTCAGCCGCAGCGCGGAGTCCGCGGAGACCCGGCTCGCCTCCGAACTGGCCGCGGCGACCGCCACCCGCGACAAGCTGGCCCGGCTGCTCCTCGACCAGGTCCAGCGGGACGCACGCCAGTGGCAGCTGCACGGCGCGGTCCTCACGGAGGTCACCCGGATCCTCGACGAACTCGACATGGAGCACCGCTCTCGCCGACTCCTCGAGGAACTGGACCGCTGCACGCAGGAACAGCGCGAACGCATGCCCCGCCTGACCCGCCTGCGCCAGCGCCTGCACAAGCGACGGCGCTTCTCACGACGGTAACCGTCCCACCCCCTCGAAGTGCTACGTGACGAACTGACACGCCCCGCTCCCTGCTCCAGCCCAAAACTCAGAACAGGCGCTAGCGGCTGAAGAGCTCGAAGGCCACGGCGGGCTTTTTGCCGAAGCGTTCGCCCGTGGCCCGCACGTGGCCCGTGAGGAAGTCGCGGACGTACGTCTCCGGGTCGTGGCTCGTCAACGCCTCGATGTAGGTGCGGTGTTCGAGGAGGGACCGCACCGCCCGCTCCAGGCCCGGCGTGGCGTCCACCGCGTGCGTGGGGCCGGCCGAACCGGCGACGGCGACCCACCGGACCCCGTTCCAGGGCTCAAGGCCCTCGTCGGCGAGCTCCGGAAAGATCCACCGGTTCCCCGCGTCCGCCGCCGCGTCGAGGGTGGCCCGCCCCACCGCGACGTGATCCGGCGTGTTCCACGCGACTCCGCCCCAGGTGTCCCGGTGGTTGAGGGTGATCAGCAACTCGGGCCGGTAACGGCGGATCGCCGCCGCGATGTCCCGCCGTAGCACTGTCCCGTACTCGACGACCCCGTCCTTGTGGTCGAGGAACTCCACCTCGGTCACCCCGACGACGGCCGCACTGGCCCGCTGCTCCCGCTCCCGCAGCGGGCCGCACCGGGACGGCTCCAGCGTGTCGATCCCCGCCTCGCCACGGGTCGCCAGCACATAGGCGACCTCCCGGCCGGCGTCCGTCCACGCGGCGACCGCCGCCGAACAGCCGTACTCCAGGTCGTCCGGGTGCGCCACCACGGCGAGAGCCCTGTGCCAGTCGTCGGGCATGCGCTTGAGTTGATCGTTCGTCGGCTCCGTCATGGTCCGCACCTTAGGGCCCGTGCGTGCGCGCGGATCAATAACCGGGCCGGGCGACAGCCCGGGCAGAGCGGCAACCAGGCTGGGCCCCAACGGGGTATGCGCGACGTCCGTTCAGACCGCGACGACGCATCCGGTCAGCCGGGTGGGGGTCTGCTCCCTGGAAAGGCATGATCACGGCGGGCGCGGCCTTCACCCTGCGTCGGCGCCGCCGAGGGCGCAACCACCTGGGCCGGTCGTACGTTCGAACGATCAGGCGATCGACGTTCGGAAGGTCACGGACCCATGACGTACGCCGGCCGCCGGCTCTATGTTGGGTCGCACAGCGCAGGCCGACTCGGAGATGCCCCATGCCACATGACGTTCCGTTGATCAACAGCAGCGTGCCGCACTCCGCGCGTATCTGGAACTACTGGTTGGGGGGCAAGGACTGTTACGAGATCGACCGCGAGGTCGGTGAGCAGATCCGCGGGCTGAACCCTGAGATCGTCCACATCGCCCGCGCTCAGCGGGCGTTCCTCAAGCACGCCGTCACCTACCTGGCCGGTGAGGTCGGTGTCCGCCAGTTCCTCGACGTCGGCACCGGACTGCCCACGTTCGACAACACCCATGAGGTCGCCCAGCGGATCAACCCCGAGGCGCGCATCGTGTACGTCGACCACGACCCCATCGTGCTGGCCCACGCCACGGCGCTCCTCACCAGCACCCCCGAAGGCGCCACCGACTACATCGACGCCGACCTGCGGGACCCGGCCGGCATCCTGGAAGGCGCCGCCAGGACGCTGGACTTCGCCCAGCCCGTCGCGCTGATGCTGCTCGGAATCGCCGCCCATGTGTCCGACGACAGCGCCTACGGGATCGTCGAGGGCCTGATGGACGGCTTGCCGACCGGCAGTTACCTCGTGTTCTGCGACAGCACCGAGGTGTTCCATCCAAAGGAGATGCGCGCCATGGTCGAGCAGTGGAACCAGGCGAGCGCCAATCCCCGTGTCAACCGTAGCCCCGACCAGCTCGCCCGCTTCTTCGACGGCCTCGAACTCCTCGAGCCCGGCCTGGTGTCCGTCGCCCAGTGGCGCCCCGCACCGTCCGAGGCCGGCACCGCCGCGCAGGACGGACCCGACGGGGAGGACGGCCTGCGGGGGGTCGCGGAGGTTGAGCCCCAAGAAGTGGACAGCTTCGGCGGCGTCGCGCTCAAGCACTGACCGTTCGGCCGCGGTGGTGGCGCGGGCGCCGGGTGCGGCGCGGGCGCCCGCCAGGGCCCCCGGCCGTGTTGGGTGCGGCGGTTCTCAGTGGTGGGCGTGGACGACGGCGTGGCCCTTGCCGCGGCCGATCATCCACTTGTTCACCGGCGTGGTGATCAGGAAGGCGACGGCGAACCCGCCCAGCAGGGCCGACCAGAACAGCCCGTCGGACAGGTGGGCGTCCATCGCGCCCGGGATGAGGGCGATGATGGCGTTGTCGACGAACTCCATCACGGCGATGGAGAGGGTGTCGGCGGCCAGTGCGACCTTGATCGCGGTCTTGATGTCCAGGCCGGCCCGGCTGACCGCGAACAGGGTGAACGAGTAGCCGAAGAGAAACGCGAGCGCGACCGCCAGGACCATGGTGGGCACATTGCCCCACAGCAGGGCCGTGCCGATCGCCATGCCGAGGATCTCGCCGATGGCGCACCCGGTCAGGCAGTGCAGCGTCGCCTTCGTCGCCGTGCCCCAGGACGCTCCCGCCGCGTGCACACCGTGGTGTGCCGCAAGGTCGGCGTCAGCCTGATCGACCTCGTGAGTGGCATGATCGTGCGCGGTGCCGGTGTGGTGTGCGCTGCGGTCCATGACGTTCATCTCCCCATTCCCCTCCAGTGTTGCCCGTCCTCGGGGCCTTCCCCCAAATATACCCCCATGGGGTATATGGCCAGGGCCGTTCCCGGGACGGTCGATGGACCGCTGCTCAGCGCGCGATCGCAAGGCGGAGGAAGGAGTCGACGCGGAGCGCCGGCGGGTGACACAGGAGGCCCAGGTGCCGCGTCGGCATCCCGTCCCGGCTCAGAGGCTGTCGGTGGCGCCCGGCCAGATCGCCGAGGCGTCGTCACGGTGCGGGCTCGGCAGGCGTACGGGGCGCACCGGCACCGAGCGGGCGCCACCCTTGCCCGCGGTCGTCTGCCAGACCGCGGGCCGACCGGAATAGCACAGGGTCATCAGTACGAACACGCCGTCCGCGTAGACCTCGACATACTCACCGACGGTCAGGACGCGCAGTCGCCGGACGGGCTGGGCGAGAGCCGTCTCCTGAAGCACGGATCCACCAGGGCCGGTCACCCGGACGCGCCTCTCGTCGCAGTGGACCACGAGCGCGGGGCGGCCATGGTCCGTGCGCAGGACCACCTCGGTCCGGCCGGTGATGTCGACGTCCCCGACGGCATGCGGAACCGGGAGCTCCGTGGGCTCCTCCAGCCAGGCGTCCAGGCCGCTCCACCACTCCAGCCGGGCCATGGCTCCGGCTGTGCCACCAGGTGCGACAGTCAGCACTTTGGGCTGGGCCAGTGTCCCCCGGCAGAGAGCACCGGAGTCCCTGAGACCGACCCTGCGGGGAGCGGTGTGCAGTACGACGCGGGCACCGTCGGGCGCTGTGATCACTCGGGGGGCATAGGCGCCCGGCGGACCGACCGGGCCCAGGCGCTCCCACGGCCCCTCCAGCCGTGGTGCCGACCAGGCGTCGAACCAGCCGGCGGAGCCCAGACCGCCGAACAGCAGCCAGCCGTCCGCCGTCCGCTCCAGCACCGGGCATTCCAACTGGTCCACGTCACCGGGTGAGAGGAGCGGCGGGTGCACCTGCCAGTGCGTCAGGTCGGGCGAGGTGGCGAAACCGACGCAGCCGCTGACCTCCAGGGGCAGGGACGCGTCACTGGCGCAGACGACCATGGCCCAGCCGGTTCCCTCGTCGTGGCGGACGACGAACGGATCGCGCCAGCCCATGGCCTCGCCGGTCCGGTACCAGCGCGGGTCGGCCCGTACCACCGGGCCGGTGCCGTGGCGCCGCCAGGCGGTTCCGTCCCGGCGGTCGGAGAACGCAAGTCCCACGGACTGGAGCGGCCAACTGCCGGCCGTCAAGCCCTCGACGCCCGTGTAGAACATCGCCAGCCCGTCCCCGTACGGAAACGGATGCATCGTCCACACGGCCTGCTGGTCGAACCGGCCCGGCAATCCCACGCCGAAGGCGGTGTCCTTTGTCTCCCAGGCCACCAGATCGGTGGAGGTGGCCCTGCCGAACGAGGTCTCCATGTGCAGGTGGTCGAAGCGGTCCGTCCAGGGGCCCTGCAGATGGAGCACCGTGTAGAGGCCGCCGTCGGACATGACGGCGAAGTCGTTCACGCAGAGCCCGGGCGGGGCGTAGCGCATGCCCAGTTCCTCGCCGTGGTGCTGATACGCGCATCACCGTGACCGTGGTGCTGATACGCGCATCACCGTGGTGCTGGCGCGCTCCGGCTTGGTGCTGACCGCTCGGCGACGCGCGCGTCAGCGGCCGCTACCAGAGTTCTAGACATAGCATGACATTTACTCATAAGCCCTTGGGAGGCTGATCGTGATCGGACCGAGTCGGCATCGGATCGCTCGCTGGAGTACGGCACTGCTTCTGCCCTCGGCTCTCACCGCGTGCGGCGGTGACGGTGACGGCTCGGCGCAGAGCGAAGCCGGCAGCGGAAAGGGCGACATCACCGTATGGGCGCACCAGGGCCAGGCGAGTGAGAACAAGGCCCTCCATCTTTCAACCGCTCGGCCGGCGTGGACTACCCGAAGGGCCTGTCCGACGCGTGGACCGCCGACCAGTTCGCCGACGCTCTGAAGAAGCTCGCCGCCAGGGACTCCGACCGCAAGGTCCTGGACATCCAGGAGGCCGACGGCCTGGGCACCGAATGGGGGACATACGGCTTCTCACCCATCCTCTGGTCGGCCGGAGGCAAACTCATCGAGGACAACAAGGCCACCGGGGTGATGGACACGCCGGAAGCGGTCTCCGCCTTCCAGAAGTTCCAGTCCTGGAAGCCGTACGTCGACCCGAACACCGACGCCAACGCCATGACGGGCGGGCGGGTGGCGCTCAGCTGGGTGGGCCACTGGCTCTACCCGGCGTACAGCGAGGCCCTCGGTTCCGACCTGGTCGTCATGCCGTTGCCGAACTTCGGCAACGGACCCAAGACGGGACAGGGCTCCTGGGCCTGGGGTCTCGGCGCCGAGACCAAGAACGGCAAGGCTGCCGGGAAGTTCCTGGAGCACCTGCTGAACGACCAGAACGTCACCGCGATGACCAAGGCCAACGGCGCGCCACCCGGGACCAAGTCCGTGCTCGCCACAAGCCCGCTGTACAAGAGCGGCGGACCGCTCAGGCTGTTCGCCGAACAGCTCGACAAACCCTGCGGCGACGTGGACATCACCAAGTCCTGTGTGGCCGTCACCCGGCCGGTCACCGCCGGATACCCCGTGATCACCTCTCAGTTCAGCTCGGCGGTGAACTCCATCTTCGGAGGCGCGGACCCGAAGTCCGCGCTGTCCGAGGCGGCCCGGGCCATCAACCGGGACTACGCGGACAACGACGACTACCAGTTGAACTGAGCGGGTGAGCAAAGGCCGTGGTGGCACACCGGGGCACCCGGACCGGCGGCCGGGACGGGGTGCACGGCCTGCTGATGTCGGCACCCGCCCTGCTTGGGCTGATCGCCTTCGTCGGCGTGCCCTTCGGCTACGCGGTGGTGCTGTCCCTCTACAACGTGCGGCTCGGTTCCCCTCGGCCGCCGCGGTTCTTCGGACTGGAGCAGTACCGGCGGCTGTTCACCGACCCCGACCTGTCGGAGCCGTTCTGGCGGTCGCTGCTGAACAACCTCACCTTCGCCGCCGCCGTCGTCCCGCTGCAGACCGGCATCGCCCTTGCGCTGGCCGTGCTGCTCAACCGCCGGCTGCGGGGGATCGGCCTCTTCCGGTCCCTGTTCTTCCTGCCGGTGATCTTCCCGCTGGCGCTGGTCGCCGTCATCTGGCGGCTGATTCTCTCCCGCAGTGAGCAGGGCATGCTCAACACGGTTCTGTCGTACGTCACCTTCGGCCACTGGACCGCGTACGACTGGTTGGGCTCGGCCGAGACCGCGATGGCGTCCGTGGTGGTGCTGTCGGTGTGGCAGGGCGTGGGATTCCAGATGGTCATCCTGCTTGCCGGACTGCAACAGATCCCTGAGGACCTGTACGAGGCGGCGAAGATCGACCGGGCCGGCCGCTGGCAGCAGTTCCGCCATGTGACACTGCCCGGCATCCGGGGCACTCTGGTTTTCGTCGCGCTGCTGACGTCGGTGCTGGCCTTCCGTGTCTTCGACCAGATCTACATTCTGATCCGAGGCGGCGGGGGGCTCGACGAGGACGCCACCCGAACCGTCATGTACGAGGCTGTCACGACCGCCTTCGACCAGGGCAACATCGGGATGGCCTCGGCGATCACCGTGGTCTTCTTCGTCATCGTCGTCGCCCTGACGCTCCTGCAGCGCCGTGTCGTGCGCACCGAGAGCGAGGCGGGGTGAGCCCCCGGGGCCAGTACGGCGGACTCCGCCGCACGTGCAGTTACCTCGCGCTGAGTGTTCTCGCCGTCCTCTTCGTCCTGCCCGCGTTGTATCTGGTCATCGGGAGCTTCAAGCCCTCGGACGAGGTACTGGACGGCCTGTCCGGCTTCGTACCGACGCATTTGACACTGCGTAACTACCAAGGGGTGTTAGAGGGCCTGTCCTCCGAAAGCACCGGCTACTTCTGGCAGTTCATGGCCGTGTCGCTCACCGTGGCCGTCGTGGTGGTCGTGGGCGGGCTGCTAATCAACTCGCTGGCGGGGTACGCGCTGTCCCGGCTGCGCTGGCGAGGACTCCGCGCAGTGTTCACCATCGTGCTGCTGTTGATGCTGGTGCCGTTCGAGTCGGTGGCCGTGCCGCTGTTCTACATGTTCAACGCCCAGCGCAACACGCTGCACATCCTGGCCCTTCCGTTCATCGCCAACGCCTTCTCGGTCTACCAGTTCCACGCGTTCTTCAGCGGCATTCCGCGCAGTGTCGAGGAAGCGGCCCGGATCGACGGCGCGGGGCCGTGGCGCACCCTCTTCTCGATCGTCGCCCCGATGTCCAGGCCCGTCTTCGCCTCCGTCGCCGTCCTGACCTTCCTGACCCAGTGGGGTTCCTTCCTCTGGCCGGTGCTCATGATCTCCGACCCCTCGGTACGGCCGCTTCCGCTGGAGATGAGCGTGTTCCAGAGCCAGGAGCCACCCGACTGGGGACAGATCCTGGCCTTCGGGGTCCTGCTGGTCGCCCCGGTCCTGGTGATGTTCGCGGTCTTCCAGCGCTGGTTCGTGCAGGGCATGGCGAGCGCGGCCGTCTGAGGGTGAGTGAGCCGGGGGGAGCTGGAAGTTGAGTTTGGGGGTGAACTTTGGGGCTGAGCCTTGGAGGCGAGCCTTGGGGGTGTACTGGAGTGCCTGAACTGGCTGGGGTGAACTGGCGGGGGTGAGCGAACGCACAGGTCGCGCGGCCCGTGCGGCAGGCGATCAGGACTCGCTGAGGGACTGTTCGGCCCAGATGATCTTGCCCGTGGGTGTCTGGCGAGTGCCCCAGCGGTCGGTCAGCTGGGCGACGAGAAGCAGACCACGGCCGCCTTCGTCGAACGTGCGGGCTCGGCGCAGGTGCGGGGTGGCGTTACTGCCGTCGGCGACCTCGCAGATCAGGGACTGGTTCTGGATCAGCCGGAGCCGGATGGGGGCCTCGGCGTGCCGGATGGCGTTGGTCACCAGCTCGCTGACCACCAGTTCCGTCGTGAAGGTGAGGTCTTCAAGCCCCCAGCGGGTCAGCTGGTCGGACGCCACCTTTCGCGCTTCGGACACGATGGAGGGATCCGGGGTCAGATCCCAGCTGCTGACCTGTCCCGGACCGAGGGAGCGGGTCCGGGCGACGAGCAGGGCGACGTCGTCGGTGGGGACCGTGGGAAGCAGTCTCTCCAGAATGGTGCCGCAGGTGCTGTCCAAGGAGTGTCCGGCGCAGCGGGCAAGGACACGGCAGAGTTCATCGAGGTTGCCGGGCCGTGCGTCGATCAGGCCATCGGTGTAGAGGGCGAGCAGGCTGCCCTCGGGCAGCTCCAGCTCCGTGGCCTCGAAGGGCAGGCCACCCACGCCGAGCCTGGGACCGGCCGGGATGTCGAGCAGTTCGGCAGTGCCGTGTCGGGGCAGACCGCAATGCATTCCAGGCACTGCGTGCAGGTCTCGGGAATGTAGAGTGGCGTCTCGCGACGGGCGACGTACTTCGATGCGGTGTCGCCACTCCCCGCCGCCATGACGCCAAGCGAGGCATAGGCATTGGCCGGCTGGTTGTACATATGCTTGGAGGCGGCCCGCACCGCATTCATCGGCCTCGCCAGGCGCGCGACGGTCGTGCT
>CAMLJW010000176.1 GCA_946480485.1 uncultured Streptomyces sp.
TCAGACGGGCTCAGACGGGCTCAGACGGGCTCAGACGGGCTCAGACGGGCTCAGCGGGGTCCGCGGCTTCAGGATCCGGCCGCGGACGTCCTCGACGGGCAGTGGATCGAGGCGCCGGCCGTCCGGTCCACGGCCTGGCGCCCAGTCGGCTCGCGTTCGCAGCCCGCACCGACGACCGCCGCCGCCGCGACGTCACTTCGCCCGGTGGAGGAGCAGCTGTGCCGACTCCTCCACCAGGCGGCTCAGCACGGGCCCATAGTTTCCGTCGTCACCCAGTTCGCTCAGGATGCGCCGAGCTTCCTCGCGAAAGCTGTTCAGATCCTCATGGAACCGATGAAGAACGGAAGGCGCGAGAAGTGTCTTCGTGAGTTCTGAGCGTGCCCTTTCGCAACTCCTTGAGGCGGCGTGCAGGTTCAGTACTTCCTCCTTGGCGTGCGGAGACGCTTCCTCGATGGCACATGCGAGCAGGAACGTGACTGTGCCGTTCCGTAGATCCTCGTTGCGGCCGGAAAGGATATCTTCCTGGTCGTTGAACATCTGCCACAGGATTCCGAAGACACAGCCGAACTCGCGCCACAGCTCTATTCGTTCACTTGCGGCGCCGGCTAATATCGCACCCATCGCCGTGATCATGCCGAAGGGCGCGCCGGACTTGCCGCGGTATGTCGTGACCACCGAGTTCCGGCTGGCGTGGTCGGTGTCTGGGCGCAGGTCGCTCAGTTGCCCTTCGGTGCCGACGATCCAGCACCTCACGAGCTCGGCCGTCAGGGCGTTGTGCACGGACTCGGGAACCTGCTGTGCCTGAATGATGTGAAGGGGAAGCGCGTTTCCGCTGATGATGGCTGCGGCCAGTGCCTCGCTCTCGCCGAGTTCACCGGAAACGCTCGTACCCTGCCCATCGGCCAGGTCGTCGAGATAGCACGCGGAAGTCCAGCACAGCACATGCACCACAGACAGCGGAACGGCAGGTCTGGGGTTTCCCGTCTCGATGCCGTGCACCAGGAGCGGCAGAACCTGCAGGGGATACTTGAATTTCTGATGCCGCAGGAGTTTGGTGACTGCGTTCCTGACCGCGTCGGAGGACGGGCCGAGCCGTTCGATACCGGCTCGCATCTCCTTGTCGATCTCCGAGGAGAACTGTCTGTGCAGGTCCAGATACGAGGTGGAAGTCACGGCTCTCGTTTCTCTGCTTCGCGCACCGATGTGTAGGTAACGATTCGATCACCCTGAATAGCCCTGCATCCAGAGCGATTTCCAGCCTTGGTCATTTTCCTCGTCAGTGACGCCTGCCCCGAGGTGTGTCGCAGGCATTCAAAACCAACAGGACCGCGGCCGGCCGGCTGAGGAGCCGGCCGGCCGCGGTCGCCACGACGGGTGGTGTGTCAGTCACGCATCTTTCGAGAACACGAACGAGAACTCGGTGTGCGACGCCCGCAGTTGGTACTGCGGCAGCGCGCCGGGCCCGCAGGACTGCGAGCCGATGCCCTGCTGGCCGTGGTCGAGGTTGACCCACACGGTGTCGCCGGGCTCCAGATCCGTCAGGTGCTCGGCCGCGTCCAGCTGCTCGGTCGTCCAGCGCCTGGCCGTGAACCAGAACTCCGGCTCGCCCTCGATCCGCAGCCCGCCGAGCTCGGCCCAACGGACGTCGGCCCGCGCGCCGTTCTCCTGCGGGCGGACGTACGGGGTCTGCAGCTCGTCCACCGAGGACCGCCAAAGGCCCAGCATCGACGCCGACCTGGTGTCCGGATACGCCTCGCCGGGGCCGCCGCCGAACCACTTCACCCGGTCCGCCTGGGACAGCCCGAAGCGGATGCCGAGCCTCGGCAGCGGCAGCGTCCAGTCGCCCTCGGGCGCCACGGACACGGTCAGCTTCAGCCGGGTGCCGTCGGAGGTCCAGCGGTAGACCGTGCGCAGGCCCACGTCCCAGGCGGCGGGCGCCACCCGGGTCCGGACGGTCAGCGCGTCGTCACCCAACTCGACGGCGTCGAGACGGTGTTGCATCCGGTGCATGCCGTACTTGCGCCAGAGATCGCCGTGGCGCGGGTCGTCCTGCCAGGGGCAGCTGTTGTCGTTGTCGGTGGGCGCGCGCCACACGTCCAGGCGCAGGCCGGTCACGTCGATGCCGCCGATGGTCTTGAGGGAGCCGGTGCGGACGTCGAAGGACGCCGGTCCGAGGTGGATCAGACGGTCGCTCGCCGAGGGGCTGTCGTTCGCCACGACACAGGGCACGGGCCGCTCGTTGACGGGCAGTTGGGCCCATGCCACCACGTGGTCCTTCATCCCCCACGCGGTCTCGTCCGCGAGCCGCGCCCGTACGGTCCACTGGGACTCGCCGCCATGCCTTTCAGGCGGCTCCGGCAGCTTCAGCTCCGCGGACTCGCCCGGCGCGAGCGCGGGCACCGACAGCGTGCCCGCCTCGACCGTCTCGCCGTCGACCTGGTAGGACCACTCGAAGGCCAGCGCCGAGAGGTCGGCGAAGTCGTACGCGTTGGTCACGCGTACGGTCCCGTCCGATCCGGCGCCTTCGATACGGACCGGCTCGATGATCTTCTTGTACTCGACGAGCCCCGGCGACGGCTTCCGGTCCGGGAACACGAGTCCGTCGCAGACGAAGTTGCCGTCGTGCAGCTCCTCCCCGAAGTCGCCGCCGTACGCGAAGCCCAGCTCCGGATGGGTGATCCCGTGGTCGATCCACTCCCAGATGAAGCCGCCCTGAATCCGGTCGTACGCCTCGAAGAGCTCCTGGTAGTCCGCGATGCCACCGGGGCCGTTGCCCATGGCGTGCCCGTACTCGCAGAGAATGAACGGGAGCTGGCGCCGCTTCTGCGTGCCGCCGTCCAGCCCCCGGCCGATCCGCTTCACCTCGGCGTGGTCGGCGTACATGCGCGAGTACATGTCCGTGTCACGGCACCCCCAGTCGCCCTCGTAGTGCACGAGCCGCGAGCTGTCCCGGCCGTGGATCCACTCGGCCATCGCGGTGAGCCCGCGCCCGGTGCCGGCCTCGTTGCCGAGGGACCAGATGACGACGGACGGGTGGTTCTTGTCGCGCTCGACCATGCGGGACGCACGGTCGAGCAGTGCCGGAGTCCAGCGGTCGTCGTCCACCGGGTTGTCGCGCCACGCCTGCTCATGGAAGCCGTGGGTCTCCAGGTCACACTCGTCGACGACCCACAGGCCGTACTCGTCGCACAGGTCGAGGAAGGCCGGGTGCGGCGGGTAGTGCGAGGTGCGGACGGCGTTGATGTTGTGCTGCTTCATGAGCAGCACGTCCTCGCGCATCGTCTCCAGGTCGAGGGCGCGGCCATGCTCCGGGTGCCACTCGTGCCGGTTGACGCCCTTGAGGAGGATCGCCTTGCCGTTGACCTTGATCAGGCCGTCCTCCAGGACGACCGTGCGGAAACCGATCCGCAGCGGTACGCGCTCACCCTCGGTGACCAGCACACCGTCGTAGAGGCGGGGCGTCTCGGCGGTCCACGGCTCGACCGGGACCGTCACGGATTGGCCGGTCGCGACATCGATGTCCAGGGCGGGCACGGTGACCCGGCCGTCGACGTCGGAGTCGACGCGCAGGGTTCCGTGGCCGTCGAGGTGGTCGTACGAGGCGTGCACGAAGAAGTCGAGCGCGCTGCCGGCCGGCCGGTGCAGGAGTGTGACGTCCCGGAAGATGCCGGGCAGCCACCACTGGTCCTGATCCTCCAGGTACGAGCCCGCCGACCACTGGTGGACGCGGACAGCCAGGACGTTCCCCGTGGGCTTCAGCAGCCGGCCGACCGCGAACTCGTGCGGCAGCCGGGAGCCCTTGAACTCGCCGATGTCCGTGCCGTTCAGCCAGACCCGGGCGCAGGACTCCACACCGTCGAAGCGCAGGACGGATCCACCTGCGGCGGGCCAGTCGTCCGGCAGGTCGAAGACCCGCAGATGGTCGCCGGTCGGGTTCTCGGTCGGCACGCGCGGCGGGTCGACCGGGAACGGGTAGAGAAGGTTGGTGTAGATCGGCGACCCGAAAGCCCCGTCGCCCTGGAGGACCCAGTGGCCGGGGACCGACACCTCGGCCCAGTCCCCGGCGTCGTACCCGTCCTCCGCGAACGCATCGTCCTCGGCGTCGGCGGTGGCGGACACGCGAAATCGCCAACGTCCGTTCAGGGAAAGCGAGGCGGCGTCGGAGGACGCGTACCAGACGCGGGGCGGCAGCGCCCCGCTCCCGGGCGAGACGTCCTCGATGTAGTCGACGGAAGTGGTGCGGATGGACATCGGTCTCCAGCGTTCTGAGAAGAAGGTGTCAGCCCTTGATGCCGGTCTGTGCGACCCCCTGCGCCAGCCACCGCTGGAGGAAGAGGAACGCGAGCACCAGGGGCAGGATCGACATGGCGGTGGCCATGAACATCGGATGGAGGTTGACGGTAGGCCTTCGCACAGCGCTTGATGGCCTGCTGCGTGCCGGCCCGTACGCGTGGAAGTACCGCGTGAGGGCCTTGCCCGAGGTGCCTTGCTCAAAGCGGCCGGTGGTGCCGGCGCACGCGGTTCCCGGGCTGAGGGCGCCCAGGTTCGCGGCGGCTCGCAGTACGGATCGACGGTCCCGGTTGTCGCTGCGCGTTGCCGACATGCTGACGTCCTTGTCTAGAAGTGCGGCTGCGGCGCCCTACGGCTCAGGGCCACCTGGCTCGCGCCAGGTGGTTCACATGGTCGCGGTGCGGGACGTTAGCCTTCGGCTAAGGCTTCGGCAAGGGGTTGGGCGAAGTTCTGTTCGAAGTGTTGTGGAATGTTCGGGATACCGGACATTCGGGGGGATGCGGGCCGCCGCACCAGTGGCCCGCAGCCCACTCTCGGTCGGGCGAAAAGGTGCGCATCGCTTCGTCGACCGGGCCTGGTTGACCGCCGGCCGTTACAGCCGCGGAGGATCATCCCGCTGCTGTCGGCGGTCGCCTGGCTGCTGACGTCCGGGCCCTTGCCGGGCGCCTCGATCACCATCTGGCCGTTGGCGTTCAACCGCCACCGCTGGAAGGCGGTGCGGTACGGCTCCTTGCGGGGACGATGCGGCGGTTGGACCTCTGGGTGACCGCCGACAGGGCGCCCTCGAGGGCGAACGTCGCGGCTCCCAGACAGACCGGGTCGGTGGGGATGGGGGACAGGACGATCTCGGTGGCGGCGAGTGGCCGCCTGAGGGCGTGCCGGGCCACCGCCTCACGCACCTCGTCGAGCAGTGGTTCGCCGAGTGTGGCCGCGACCCAGCTGCTGAGCACGACCACTTCGGGGTTGAGCAGATTCACCAGGTCCGCGATGCCGGCGCCGAGGTAGCGGGCCGTGTCCCGGACCACCTTGACCGCCACCGGGTCCCGCGCGGCGACTCCGCGGGCCAGGGCGTCTATGGTCGCCGTCTGGTCCTCGGGTTGCAGCAGGACACTGCGTGGGCTCAGCTCCCGCAGGTTCAGCATGATTCCGGGCGCTCCCACGTACGTCTCCACGCATCCGTGATTGCCGCAGTGGCACAGCCGTCCGTCCAGTACGAGCGTGGTGTGGCCCCACTCACCCGCGCTGTTGCTGACCCCGCGGTGCAGCCCGCCGCCGAGCGCGAGCCCGGCGCCCACTCCGGTGCCGAGGTTCACCACCACGGCGTTTTCGCGCCCGCGGGCCGCGCCGAACCAGAGCTCGGCGACCGCGCAGGCGCGCAGTGGATTGTCCAAGTACAGGGGGTAGGCGATGTGCTCGGAGAGCAGGCCGAGCAGCGGCACGTCGTGCCAGTCCATGTTGGGGGCGTACTCGCAGACGCCTGCCTCCCGGTCCACCTGGCCCGGCACGCTGACGCCGACCCCGAGGACACGTGCGCTCTCCATCCCGGCCTGTGCGACCGCCGAGCCGACGGCCGTGGCGACATGTCCGACGATCTGCCCCGGGCGGCTCTCACCCGGGTGCATGTCCTCGTCGGCCCGCGCCAGCACGTTCAGCGCCAGGTCGAACAGCTCGACACGTACGTACGTCTCCGCGATGTCGACGCCGATCAACGCGCCCCCCGACGCGTTGACGGCCACGAGTCCCCGGGGGCGGCCACCCGCCGAGTCCTCGAACCCGACTTCGGTGAGCATCCCGACGTCGAGCAGCTCGCCGACCAGGGTGGCGACCGTGGCCAGGCTCAGCCCGGTGGCGGCCGCCAGCTCCTGCCGGGACGTGGGCGACTCGGCGATGATCTGGCGCAGCACCTCATAGCGGTTCGCGGTGCGTATGTCGCGCGATGTGTGCTTCACCGGGTGTGGCCCCCTCGATCCCTTCAGACCCATGCCGGGGCACGACGGCCCCGGCGGGGCGCAAGGCTATGTCCGGCGCCGGACTTTCGACAAGCGGTTAGGAAAGGGATTATGGAAAGTCTCCGGGCGCCCGGAGGGGGAGTCGCTGTGGTGGCGGACCGTGTGGGCGAGGTGCCGGCTGTCAGGTGCCGAGGAGCTCGCGGACGAATGTGTTGCGGAACTTACCCGCCGGATCCAGATCCTCGGCCAAACCCGTGAACGCGCCCATCCGCGGCCAGCGGTCGCGCAGCACGGACGGGGGTGTGGTGAACACCTTGCCCCAGTGCGGGCGCGGATCGAAGGGGGCGAGCGCCTCCTCGACCCGCCGCACCACGGGCAGCACGGCCACCGTGTCGTCGATCCAGGTGAAGTGGAAGGCTACGGTGTCCCTCCCGTACGCGGGGCTCAGCCACTGGCTGTCGGCGGCGACCGTGCGGACCTCGCAGATCTGCAGGACCGGGGCGATCGTTGCGCGGATCCCGTCGAGGGCACGCAGGGCGTCGAGCGCGTACGGGCGCGGGAGCAGGTACTCGGACTGGAGCTCGGCGCCGCTGCTCGGGGTGAACTCGGCGCGGAAATGCGGCAGGCGCTCGTGCCAGGGGCCCGGCACGTCGAACTGCTGGGTGCAGTTCTCCGCGGGCATGCCCGGCACCGGGTGCATGGCCTCGGCTGCAGGCGCGGCCCACGGGAAGTCGCTGTGCGGCTGGTCGGTGCGCCGCTTCACCCAGGCCTGTACGAAGCCCGGCTGCCGCCAGTCGGTGAACAGGCTCACGCTGTACGCCGTCGCCGTCACCTTCTCGAAGTCCAGCCCTGCGAAGGGGAGCCGGCCGTACACCCGCTGGGCGACCTGGAAGTCCGGCTCCAGGTCGAGGGTCAGCGCGGTGACCACGCCGAGCGCGCCCAGGGCGGTCACCGCACCCTCGAAGCGCACATCGTCGACTGCTCGGCCGATCGTCACGGTCGAGCCGTCGGCGGTGACCAGTTCCACCTCGCGCACGGCCGAGGCCAGCGAACCGTTGGCGTTCCCCGAGCCATGCGTGCCCGTCGCGACCGAGCCGGCCACCGAGATATGCGGCAGCGAGGCCATGTTGTGCAGCGCGAGCCCGTGCTCATGGACGCGCCGGGCCAGCTCCGCGTACCGCACCCCACCCGCCACCCGCACGGCACGGGCCGCCGTGTCCACCTCCACCGACGGCGGCAGCGCGGTCAGCGAGAGCAGCACACCCTCGCTGCCCGGGTCCGCGATCTCGTTGAACGAGTGCCCGCTGCCCAGCACGCGCACCCGCGCACTTCGCGCGACAAGCTTCCGGAGCGCGTCGAGCGAGTGCGGGCGGTGCAGTTCCTTGGCGGAGTAGGTGATGTTGCCGGCCCAGTTGGTCAGTAGGCCTGTCGGCTCTGTCATCCGTGTCATCCGTGCCGTCCCTCCCCGGAAGTTCTTCGTGTCGGTGGAAGCTACCTTGAGGTCCAGCGCGCCCCAGTCCCGCCCCCGTCGCGCCCCAGTCCCGCCTCCGGCCTCACCTCCAGGCCCGTCCATGGTGCCAGGCACCCACATCGTGGTGCGGGACTCGACGCGCCGCCCCGGCCGCTGAGTTGCCCCCTTTCGGCACCCCGTCTCCAAGCTGGTCGCCTCGCTGCGGCTACCGGAAGTCAATGGTTCGTCATCCGGAATATCCGCGGTAACGGGCAGGGCCAGGGCAACGCCCGACGGCCAGACCCTCGCCGTCATTTCCTGGCTCCGGCTCGTCCGGGACTTCGCGACGCACCGCGTGCTGTAAGAGCTGGAGTTCTGGTACGAGCTGCCCGACGAGCCCTGACCGAGGGCCGCGGAAGGCCACTGCTCGCGGCCGCCGCGAGGGGACCCGGCCCCGCGCACCCGGCGGCCAGAGGCATACCGTGAGGAGTCGAGCAGAGGAGCCGGGAGCGAGGAGAACGGGATGGGCAGCCGTACCGCACTGGTCGAGGATCTGACGGAGAGGTTCCCGCATATGCCAGGGGAGACCGTCTTCGGGGAGGACCCGCTCCGTGGAGGTGTGTGTGGCCTTCGACGACTCGGCCCTCCCGGACACCACCGAGGAGGCCCCGGCCAGGGATGTCCGGGCTGATGGGGGATCTCCGGGTTGTTGGGATAAAGGGCGTGAGGTAATGGTATGTGGTGGTGGCGCTTGGAAGTTGTGTGGGAAGAGTGAAAAAAACTCTGTGTTCTGTGAGACATTGTCGAGCAACTGTCGTATTTGCCCAGGCGAGTTGACTGCCCCTTCTTCGGATCCAGGTGAGCCCAGCTTATGCCCGACCTGCCGACCCCCCAGAATGCCGCCGAGGCCGCGCTGTTCTCGGAGTGCTGGGACGCGGTGCTGTCGTACGCCGATCTCTGCACCGTCGGTTCCACCGCCGCACGACAACTCGCCTCCGAGGCGTTCTCCCACGGCATACGTGAGCTGCGCGCCGCCGAGTACGGCGACGAGACCGTACGCCGGGCCCCCGCGCCCTGGCTGCCCCGTATCCCGCTGCTGCTGACCGCTGTACGCAAGACAGCCGACGCCTGGGAATCACGAGGCTTCGGCCCCCGCCTCGAGCCCGATCTGCGGTTGTGGCTCACCTCCGAGAAGGCGGACCGCTATGCGGGACCGCCGCTGCACCGTCCGCTCGCCCTGCGCGGGCTGCGGGACATGCACGAATGGGACGCGGAGCTGCTGTGGCTGACCGAGGTCGAGGCGATGCCGCTGCCCGTCGTGGGCCGCAGACTCGGCCTCGACCCGAAGGGAGCCGCAGAGGAACTCACCCAGGTGCGCGCTGTGTTCCGCGAGCGCTGCCAGTGCAACCGGCTCGACACCCTGCTCGACGCGGAGTGCCGCAGCTACGCCCGGCTCCTGGACGTGGTCAGTCGCTCACTCGACGCCGACACTCCCGACGACCTCGCGCGGCACCTCGCGAGATGCGTCGATTGCGCCGAGGCCGCCGCCTGCCTGCGGCCGGGCGGCGGCGCTGGCCTGCCCGCCGCTCTGGCGAGCGGCGTGATCGGCTGGGGTGGACTCGAGTATCTGGAACGGCGGCGCAGAGCCGTCGAGTCGGGGCTCAGCCGGTCGAGCGCGGATACGGACGAGGGGACGCCGGCCCCGGGCAAGGCCCGGATCGGGCCCGCCGCGCTTCTCGTCGCGGCCGTCATCGTGTCGTCACTCGCGCTCGGGGTCTCCCTAAGGGCCTTCGACTCCGACGGCGGCACCGGACGGGACGAGTCGGCGGCGGAGCGGCTACCGGTGGGGGACCGGGTGCCCCCGGCCGAGCCTCTGCCGTCCGCCACGTCCGTGTCTCCTCCGAAGCCGACGTACCGGGAGTCCCACCCGTCGGACTCCGGCTCCGACTCCGACTCCGACACCGACTCGGGCTCGCGCTCGGACCCCGCAACCGGCTCGGACGCGGACGGGGACTCGCGAGGGGACAAGCGACCGGGCAAGGAGCCCCAGGGCGACTCGTCGTCCTCGCACGCAGCCCATCCCTCCCACACGAAGTCCCCCTACTGCCAGGCCACTTACGACCTGGTCAACCAG
>CAMLJW010000177.1 GCA_946480485.1 uncultured Streptomyces sp.
GGCTACGGCCCGCGCTTCGGGATGGTTTACGTGGACTACGCGACCCAGCGCCGCACACCGAAGAGCAGCTTCCACTGGTACAAGCAACTGATCGCGGCGCAGGAGGCGAGTCACTAGCGGGCCGGGAACGCCGGCTCCCGTGCAGAGGAGGGCTCCTGTGCGACCGGGGCTCCGGCCGCCGGGGAACAGGTCTGAACCCGCCCGGCGCCAAGGGCGCAGGGCCCCCGGGGGTCGACTCCCCATCGGCAGGCCCACCGTCGCGGCCGTACGGGACGTCGCGCTGGGCAGCGGGCACCGAGATCGTCCTGGCCGGCGACCCGGTCGTGGCGGCCGAGGACGTACTGTTCGGGCTGCCCGGGGTCAAGTACGGCAGTCGCGTGGCGAGCGGCGCCTCGCGCGCTTTGACATGTTCTCACCAGAAAAGCACAGGATGACGGGCCCGCTCTACCGGATGCTCGGCGAGTATGGGTGCGGCGACGGTGATGGCCACGGACGGCCTCACGGCGTACGCGGTACCGCCGAGACCGATGGCTGAGAGGGGTCGGGCGCGGTCGAGGGGCCCGTGCCGCTTCCCTGCTCGAGGCCCGTCGGGGCGGGGGGCGGAACCTGGTTCTCGCGGCTCGACGAAGCGCCTCGGTAGACCGCCATGAAGGCGAGCGCCACCATGCCGAGGCCCATCACGAGGGCGAGCATCCAGGCAACCGGGCGGCGCCAGCGGACCTGTTTGCCATACGCCCCCGCGCTTTGGTAGCCGCCGTGCCGGACGTCACGGTCGTCGAGATCGTCCAGGTCCGGGTCGTGGCCGAACTCACCGCGGCCGTCGGGGCCGAAGCCGTCCTCGTAGCGCTCGTCGTCGAGGGGGCCCCGAGTATGTCCCCGGCGCGCATCTGCCTCAAAGGCCTCGGCGCGCGCCTGCGCGGCGGCAAGGAGGCGTTCGACGGCAGTCGGCTCATGGACCGTGGCCCCCCGGACGAAGGCCTCGTCGAAGACCACGGAGGCGAACTCTTCGTCCGCACTCTCGTGGTCGCGGTCGTCGTCGGGCTCCCAGCCGTCAGGGAACGGCGTGCCCCCCACGTCCTCCGGCACAGGTCCAGCGTAGACCGGGGGTGTCATTTTGGGCAGACGGTAACGAGATTCCATCCGCCCGGCGAGACGGCTTCTTCGGGAGGCGGGTTCAGCGCCGGATGTGCCCGTCGCCCGTCACGATGTACTTCGTGCTCGTCAGCTCCGGCAGCCCCATCGGGCCCCGCGCGTGCAGCTTCTGCGTGGAAATGCCGATTTCGGCGCCGAAACCGAACTGGCCGCCGTCCGTGAAGCGCGTGGACGCGTTCACAGCCACCGTCGTGGAGTCCACCAGCTGGGTGAAACGGCGGGCCGCCTGCTGTGAGGTGGTGACGATCGCCTCGGTGTGGCCGGAAGTCCACAGCCGGATGTGCGCCACGGCCTTGTCCAGCGAGTCGACGACCGCGGCCGCGATGTCGTACGAGAGGTACTCGGTGTCCCAGTCGTCGGTGGTGGCCTCGACGACGGTGGCCTTGGAGTCCTTGGCGTACGCCAGCACGCGCTCGTCGGCGTGCACGGTGACCCCGGCGTCCGCGAGGGCGTCCAGGGCGCGCGGCAGGAACTCGGCGGCGATGTCCTGGTGCACCAGCAGCGTCTCTGCGGCGTTGCACACGCTGGGCCGCTGGGCCTTGGAGTTGATGAGGATCTCGATCGCCATGTCGAGGTCGGCATGCGCGTCGACGTACACGTGACAGTTGCCGGTCCCCGTCTCGATCACCGGGACGGTGGACTCCTGTACGACCGTGCGGATCAGCGAGGCGCCGCCACGCGGGATCAACACGTCGACCAGGCCGCGGGCGCGCATCAACTCCCGTACGGATTCCCGGCTCCCGCCCGGCACGAGCTGCACGGCGTCGGCGGGCAGGCCCGAGCCGCCGACGGCGTCGCGCAGGACGCGTACGAGGGCGGTGTTGGACTCGGAGGCGGACGACGAGCCGCGCAGCAGCACCGCGTTGCCGGACTTCAGGCACAGCGCGGCGGCGTCGACCGTGACGTTGGGGCGGGCCTCGTAGATGATGCCGACGACGCCGAGCGGAACGCGGACCTGACGCAGGTCGATGCCGTTCGGGAGCGTCGAGCCACGGACGACCTCGCCGACCGGGTCGGGCAGCGCCACGACGTCGCGTACGTCGGAGGCGATGGCACGGACCCGCTCGGGCGTGAGCGTGAGACGGTCGACGATGGCCTCGCTGGTGCCGACCTCGCGGGCCCGCGCGACGTCCTTGGCGTTGGCCTCGACGATCTCGCTCGTACGGACCTCCAGGGCGTCCGCGATCGCCAGCAGCGCGTCGTCCTTCTCGGCCCGCGGCAGCGGAGCGAGGTCGGCGGCGGCGGCCTTGGCGCGGTAGGCGGCCTGGGTGACCGGGGACATCGAGTCGTACGGCGAGAGGGTGGTCATGTGGGCAGCGTAATGCGCTCGGGGCCGCAGGCCAGCCGGTGTTCCAAACCCCGAGACACGTTCAGAAGGGGTGCACACCCACCGGGGTCGCGGGCAGCGGTCCGTGACCCTCGGCCACGCGCTGGTGGTAGGTCTCGCGGTCGATGACCTCCAGGCCGACGATCTCCCAGGGCGGCAGCTTCGCACTCTGCCGGTGCTCGCCCCACAGGCGCAGCGCGACCGCCGCCGCGTCGTGCAGGTCGCGGGCCTCCTCCCAGTAGCGGATCTCCGCGTGGTCGCCTGCGTACCGGCTGGTCAGCAGAAAGGGGTGGTCGTGGGCGAGCTGTTCGAGCGATCGCCTGACCTCCTTGAGCGGGGCCTCGTCACCCGAGACGCTCAGCGTGACGTGCCACAGCCGCGGAAGGTCCTGCGCTTGCTCACCCGCGCAGGTGTTTCCGGCGGCGACGCTGGTGAGGGCACGCCCCTCGCCGGGCGCGGGGGAGGCGGCACCACCGTGGGACGCCGCCCCAGGGCGCACTCGTCTCACGACGGCCTCCTTTACCCAATGGGTCGTACCGAATCGCTGGACGCTGAAGCTCGAAGTTCCCCGAACAAAGTTCAGCAGGCGGGGCGGCTCCGTGTGGCGGTTTTGCCGAACGTCTCCCGGCACGGGGCTGCCCTTTCGGCCGCATACGGGTGCAGCAGCACCAGATCGTCCCTGTGTACGACCTCGCGTTCGTACGCGGGCCCCAGCTCTCGGGCCAGCTCGCGCGTGGAGCGGCCGATGAGTTGCGGGATCTCCTTGGCGTCGAAGTTGACGAGCCCGCGCGCGACGGCCCGGCCCGCGGCGTCGCGCAACTCGACGGGGTCGCCGGCGGCGAACTCGCCCTCGACCGCCGCGATGCCCGCGGGCAACAGCGACATGCGGCGCTCGACGACCGCGCGCACCGCCCCGTCGTCGAGCGTGAGCGCCCCCTGGGGGGTGGACGCGTGCTGGAGCCAGAGCAGGCGGTCGGCGGAGCGGCGGCCGGTGGCGTGGAAGTACGTACCGGTGTCCCGCCCGGTGAGGGCGTCGGCCGCGTGCACGGCGGACGTGAGCACGACCGGGATACCCGCCGCCGCGGCGATACGGGCCGCCTCGACCTTGGTCACCATGCCGCCGGTGCCGACTCCGGTCCGGCCCGCGCTGCCGATCTCGACGTGGGCGAGATCCGCCGGAGTGCGCACCTCCGCTATCCGTGACGTACCGGGCCTGCTGGGGTCGCCGTCGTAGACCCCGTCCACATCGGACAGCAGAACCAGCAGATCGGCGCGTACGAGATGGGCGACGAGCGCGGCGAGCCGGTCGTTGTCACCGAAGCGGATCTCGTCCGTGGCGACCGTGTCGTTCTCGTTGACGACCGGCAGGGCGCCCATCGCGAGGAGCTTGTCGAGCGTGCGCTGGGCGTTGCGGTGGTGGGCGCGGCGGCTCACGTCGTCGCTGGTGAGCAGGACCTGGCCGACGCGGATGCCGTAGCGCGCGAGGGATGCCGCGTAGCGGGCGACCAGCAGGCCCTGGCCGACGCTGGCGGCGGCCTGCTGCCGGGCCAGGTCCTTGGGCCGGCGGCGCAGGCCGAGCGGGGCGAGGCCGGCGGCGATGGCACCGGACGAGACAAGGACGATCTCCCTCTCTCCCCCGCTTCGGCTCTTGGCGAGGACATCCACGAGGGCGTCCACACGGTCGGCGTCGAGGCCCCCCGATGCGGTCGTCAGGGACGAGGAACCCACCTTGACGACGACCCTGCGCGCTTGTGCGACTCCCTGTCTCGTCGCCTGCCCTGCCGTCCCCTGCCTTGCCGATGACACGCTCTTCCCCAATGTTCCGACCAGATTTCCGACCAGCCCGGTCCGTGCAATCTACGGGAGAGGGGTCGCCGGACGCCGCCGCGTTTCGAGTGGCGGACGGAGAGCCTTGACAGAAAGACGGAATTCACGCCTCACGTTTCACTGTCGTTTCGTCCGGTATCTACTGATAGCTCCCACGAAAGATTGCTTGGCGGGCCGCACTAGTCATACGGTCAGGGGTCACCGTCTCCTTTACGACGTTCCATGAGACGCCGACCTCCCGTGCTTCCCCCCATCCACAGTTCCCCCCATCCACCGTATTCCTCGCAGGAGCCCATTCCGTGCCCTCCGCCGGACTCGCCCCCCGCCGCATCGTGCAGCTCTCCGCGCTGCTGTCGATGTCCGCGCTCTTCACGGCCCAGATCGTTTCCGCCCTGCTGCCGAACGTCCCGGTCTTCATCGCCACCAGCGCGGCAGGTCTCGCCCTCGACGTTTGGCTGCAGTATCGAAGTCCCGGGCTGCTCTCGCTGCTGGGCAAGGTCCGCTTCGACGTCACGGTCCGGCAGTTGCTGCGTGACATGCTGATCCTTGTGGGGCTCCTGCGGATCGACGGCATAAACCCGTTGCGCGAACAGGCGCCGCTCCTGATCGCGCTGTGCGCCTACTACGCCCTGCACTTCTTCTGCCAGGCCGCCGCGGTGCTGGTCCGTCGCACCCGTACGCTTCCGGTCGTCACGCGCAACATCGACGCGTCCGCACTGCACCTGACCGCAGCGCCGCCGCGCATCCTGGCCCGCCGCCAGAACCACCGGCTGCTCACCTTCTCCGTCCCGGCCACGGTCGGTCTGCTGATCACCGCGGCCACCACGCACGCGTACTGGGGCGGCGTCGGCCTCGGCGTCGCCATCGCGCTGGTCGGCGGCGGCACGGCGTACCTGGCCACCTGGCTGCTCCCCAAAAAGCGCGCCAAGAGCGATCAGGAGGTCATGGAGTGGCTGGACAGGTGGCTGGCCGACTACCAGCCGACCGTGGCCATGTACTTCTCGGGCGGTGCGAGCTCCGCGTACCAGGCGAACATGTGGCTCTCCACGCTCTCCGCGGTCGACGCCAAGCCGCTGATCGTGCTGCGTGAGCGCTTCATGGTGCAGAAGATCGACGCCACGGACGTGCCGATCATCTGCTTCCCGAAGGTGTCGACGATGTTCTCGCTGGAGAACTCGACGCTGCAGATGATGCTGCACCCGGCCAACGCCGCGAAGACCTCGCAGGTCCTGCGCATCCCGACCATCAAGCACGCCTTCATCAACCACGGCGAGAGCGACAAGCTGTCCTCCTGCAACCCGTACGCCAAGGCGTACGACGAGGTGTGGGTGGCCGGTCCCGCGGCCCGCGAGCGGTACGCGCTGGCAGAGGTCGGCGTCGAGGACAAGGACGTCGTGGAGGTCGGCCGCCCGCAGCTGGCGCCGATCCGCCCCTACTCGGGCGCCCCCACGGATACGTACACAACCGTGCTGTACGCCCCCACCTGGGAGGGCTGGGACGGCAACCCCGGCAATACGTCGGTGGTCCTGGCCGGCGAGAACATCGTGCGCAGGCTGCTGGACGACGACGGCGTACGGCTCCTCTACAAGCCGCACCCGATGACCGGTTCCATCGACTCGCGCGCGGGTGCTGCGAACGAGCGCATCAAGGCGATGATCCGCGAGGCCAACACCAAGCGGTCGGGGACCCGGCCGGACGCGAGCGCCGCAGCCGAACTGGCGCGTCGCACCGCCGAGTTGGACCAGCTGACCAAGACGTCCTTCCGGGTCGGCGCGGACGAGATGGAGCGCATGCTGCTCCAGGGCACGCCGCGGGGTGATCGCGAGGCGGCCATCGCCCAGGCCACGCTGGCCTGGGACAAGGCGTACTGGGCGTCCTTCCCGGAGTGGGAACACCGGATCATCACGGACGCGCGCCCCGCGCTCTTCGCCTGCTTCAACCAGGCGGACCTGCTGATCAGCGATGTCTCGTCGGTGGTCTCCGACTGGCTGTCGAGCGAGAAGCCGTACGCCGTCGCCAACACCTCCGGGATGTCCGAGGCGGCCTTCCGTACGGGGTTCCCGACGGTGTCCGCGGGCGTCACCCTCACCCCCGAGGCCGACGGGGTGCCGGCGCTGCTGGAGTCGGTGCGCCAGCCGGAGCAGGACCGCTTCACGGCGGCCCGCACCGAGCTCAAGGAGCACCTGCTCGGCCCGTCCGACCCGCCGTCCCTGTCCCGCTTCAACACCGCGGTCGACGCTCTGTGCACCAAGGCCGACGAGCGTCGCGTCCGCATGGACTCCCGCCTCGCCGCGGAGATCCCCGCCCCCCGGTCCGCAGTACATGACGAGGCGCCTCAGCATTTGGACAGGAGATCTCAGGAATCGAACGACGCGGAGGACGCCGTCAACGCGTAGCACCACAGCGAGACCGGGCCCCGGGAGATGCGACGGCGCGGGCGGGCGGATCCTCCCGGGGTCCTGGGACGGAGCCCCATGGGACGGGAGACGGGAATGGGTTAGGGGGCGAAAACCCCCTGGTCGGTGCCGCCCGCCCCAGCTGGTGCCTCGGCAGGCAACGTTCGCCCCGTCTCGACGCCCGCACGGACTCTAAAACGGCTCGAAGTCGTCGTACTCCTGCTCCGCCTCGTCCCGCTCCGCCTGACGGTCGCGGCGGCGCTGGGCGGCCGGGCGCGGAGCCTCGAAGCGGTGGTCCTCGCCCCGGCGGCCGAGCATTTCGGCGCCGGCCATGACCGTGGGCTCCCAGTCGAAGACGACGGCGTTCTCCTCCGGGCCGATGGCGACGCCGTCGCCCGTGCGGGCGCCCGTCTTCATCAGCTCCTCCTCGACGCCGAGGCGGTTGAGGCGGTCGGCGAGGTAACCCACCGCCTCGTCGTTGTTGAAGTCGGTCTGGCGGACCCAGCGTTCGGGCTTCTCGCCACGTACCCGGAAGAGGCCGTCCTCCTCACGTACGACCGTGAAGCCCGCGTCGTTCACCGCCTTCGGGCGGATGACGATACGCGTCGCCTCCTCCTTCGGCTTCGCCGCGCGCGCGTGCGCGACCAGGTCGGCGAGGGCGTACGACAGCACCTTGAGGCCCGTGTGCGCCACCGCCGACAGCTCGAAGACGCGGTAGCCGCGCTCCTCCAGGTCCGGCCGGACCATCTCGGCGAGGTCCTTGCCGTCCGGTACGTCGATCTTGTTGAGGACGACGATGCGCGGGCGGTCGTCGAGGCCGCCGTACTGCTTCAGCTCCTCCTCGATGATGTCGAGGTCGGAGACCGGGTCCCGGTCTGATTCGAGCGTCGCCGTGTCCAGGACGTGTACCAGCACGCTGCAGCGCTCGACGTGGCGCAGGAACTCCAGCCCAAGGCCCTTGCCCTGGCTGGCCCCGGGGATCAGACCCGGCACGTCCGCGATCGTGTAGACCGTCTCACCCGCCGTCACCACGCCCAGGTTCGGAACGAGGGTCGTGAAGGGGTAATCCGCGATCTTCGGCTTCGCGGCGGACAGGACCGAGATCAGCGACGACTTGCCCGCGCTCGGGTAGCCGACCAGCGCCACGTCCGCGACCGTCTTCAGTTCGAGGACGATGTCCTGTACGTCACCGGGCACCCCGAGCAGCGCGAACCCGGGCGCCTTGCGGCGGGCGGAGGCCAGTGCCGCGTTGCCGAGGCCGCCGCGGCCGCCCTGCGCCGCCACGTACGCCGTGCCGTGCCCGACGAGGTCCGCGAGCACGTTGCCCGCCCTGTCCAGCACCACCGTGCCGTTCGGGACCGGCAGGACCAGGTCGTGGCCGTCCTTGCCGGAACGGTTGCCGCCCTCACCGGGCTTGCCGTTGGTGGCCTTGCGGTGCGGGGAGTGGTGGTAGTCGAGGAGCGTGGTGACGGACTGGTCCACGACCAGCATCACGTCACCGCCGCGGCCGCCGTTGCCCCCGTCGGGGCCGCCCAGCGGCTTGAACTTCTCCCGGTGTACGGAGGCACAGCCGTGGCCTCCGCTACCCGCGGCGACGTGCAGCTCGACGCGGTCCACGAAGGTGGTCATGTGGGGTGCCTCCAGCACTTCGGTTACATACGGAACGGATCTTCAGTGCCTCAGTACTTCAGTACCTGAGCAACTCGGTACCTCAGCACCTGAGTAACTCGGTACCTCAGTACTTCAGCACCGCATCCATTGACAACATGCGAAAGGCGGACCCGCTTCCCGTACGGGAAGTGAGGTCCGCCTCGCGAAAGATCCGGTCAGGCGACCGGAACGATGTTCACGACCTTGCGGCCACGGCTGCTGCCGAACTCCACCGCACCGGCGGAGAGCGCGAACAGCGTGTCGTCCTTGCCACGGCCGACGCCCGAACCGGGGTGGAAGTGGGTGCCACGCTGGCGGACCAGGATCTCACCGGCGTTGACGACCTGACCGCCGAAGCGCTTCACGCCGAGCCGCTGAGCGTTGGAGTCGCGACCGTTCCGGGTGGACGATGCGCCCTTCTTGTGTGCCATCTCTCCTCAGTCCCTTACTTCGCAGCCGCGGGGATCTCAGTGACCTTGATCGCCGTGTACTGCTGGCGGTGGCCCTGACGACGGCGGTAGCCGGTCTTGTTCTTGTAGCGAAGAATGTCGATCTTCGCGCCCTTGTGGTGGTCCACGACCTCGGCCTGGACCTTGATCCCGGCAAGCACCCACGGGTCGCTGGTGACGGCGTCACCGTCGACAACGAGCAGGGTCGAGAGCTCGACCGTGTCGCCGACCTGGGCGGTGGAAATCTTGTCAACCTCAACGATGTCGCCCACAGCAACCTTGTGCTGGCGACCACCGCTGCGCACGATGGCGTACACGCGGATCTCTCTCTCGCTCGACTCGGAATCCCCGCAGTCCAGCCGCCCGCAGAGCAGGCGGCCTCTCCCAGGGCGCGCGGCACCGGGAGGAAGAGGTTTACGGGGATGCGGCATGTCAGTGAAACACACCGAGGGTCAAGGTTACGGTGCCCCGACCTGGGGGTCAAACCGCGCCCAGACCGAACCGGACCGGGGCCCGGATCTGGACCCGGGCTGGTCCGAGCTCGGGCCGGCCGGGGCCTCAGGTCGTCGGCCTCCCGCCGTCCCCTCAAGGCTGCTCGGGTACGCAGACGCTCCCTGGCCGGCGGACTCACCGCTGGTCAGGGAGCGTCTTGGGGTGAGGCGTCGGCCGAGGCGTTTCAGTCGCCTCGCCGTCAGTCCTCTCCGTCAGTCCTCGCTGTCAGTGATCGCTGTCAGTGATCGTCGGTGGCGGCCGTGACGGTCGACGGCGCCTGCCGCTCGGCCGCCGCGGTCTTCTTCGAGGTCGCCTTCGCCGCCGTCTTGGTGGTCTTCGCCGCCTTCTTGGCCGTGGTCTTCTTCGCGGCCGTCTTCTTGGCCGTCGTCTTCTTGGCGGCGGCCTTCTTCGCGGGTGCCTTCTTGGCCGTCTTACGGGCCGTCTTCTTGGCCGGAGCCGCCCCCTCGGCGGGCGCCTCGGCAGGC
>CAMLJW010000178.1 GCA_946480485.1 uncultured Streptomyces sp.
GCCCAGACCCTGGAGCAACAGGGGCACACGGTCGCCGTGGTCGACCAGGACCCCACCGCCTTCCGACGACTCGGCTCCGGGTTCGGCGGCCGTCGCGTCACCGGAGTCGGCTTCGACCAGGACACACTGCGCGAAGCGGGCATCGAGGAGGCGGGCGCCTTCGCCGCCGTCTCCAGCGGTGACAACTCGAACATCATCGCCGCCCGGGTGGCCCGCGAGATGTTCGGCATCGAGAACGTAGCGGCGCGCATCTACGACCCGCGCCGCGCCGAGGTCTACCAGCGCCTCGGCATCCCGACCGTCGCCACCGTCCGCTGGACGGCAGACCAGATGCTGCGCCGGCTGCTGCCGTCGGGCGCCGAGCCGCTGTGGCGCGACCCCACGGGTGGTGTGCAGCTCGCCGAGGTGCACGCGTCGACGACGTGGGTGGGCCAGCGGATCAGCAAGCTTCAGGAGGAGACCGGCGTGCGCGTGGCCTTCCTCACCCGGCTGGGCGAGGCGATCCTGCCGACGTCGCAGACGGTGCTCCAGGACGGAGATCTGGTGCACGTGATGATGCGTACCGACGATGTCGAGAAGGTCGAGGCGTCGTTCGCCGAAGGACCTGAGGAGGGCGGTCACTGATGAGGGTCGCCATTGCCGGTGCCGGTGCGGTGGGCCGCTCGATCGCGGGCGAACTGCTGGAGAACGGGCACGAGGTCCTGCTGATCGACAAGGCACCCACCGCCATCTCGGTCGAGCGCGTGCCACAGGCGGAGTGGCTGCTCGCCGACGCCTGCGAGATCACTTCGTTGGACGAAGCAGCCCTGCAGCGCTGCAACGTGGTGATCGCCGCGACGGGAGACGACAAGGTGAACCTGGTCGTCTCCCTGCTCGCCAAGACCGAGTACGGGGTCCCGCGGGTCGTCGCCCGCGTCAACAACCCCAAGAACGAGTGGCTGTTCAACGAGTCCTGGGGTGTCGACGTCGCCGTCTCCACCCCCCGTCTGATGTCCGCCCTGGTCGAGGAGGCGGTAAGCGTCGGCGACCTCGTCCGGCTGCTCCGCTTCAGTCACGGTGACGCCAACCTGGTCGAGCTGACGCTCCCGCCGGAGTCCGCCCTGGCGGGCACCCGGGTCGGCGACGTCGAGTGGCCCGAGGACACCTCGCTGGTCACCATCATCCGCGGCACCCGTGTCCTCACACCCACCCGGGAGGACTCCATGGAGGCGGGCGACGAACTCCTCTTCGTGGCCGCCCAGGCACGCGAGGAACAACTGGAGGACCTACTGTCGGTACGCCGCGAGGACGCGGTGGGCTAGGGCGTGTTTCGAAAGCGTCTGGTGCGTGCGATCCCAAGGCGGAGGTTCGCCCCGATACTGGGCGTATCGAGGCGAGCCCGACAACGCTGCGAGCGTGCGTGCCAGACGCCGCGGGGCAGGCGGGACTTTCGAAACACGCCCTAGCGGCGGCCAGCCGGCTTGGTCGGCTAATCGGCTTAATCGGCTTCCGGTTCTCTACGAGGATGGGGCGCCCGGAGATCTCCGGGCGCCCCATCCTCGTATGCGCGCTTGGTCGTTGACCAGACCTGATCCTTGGCCCGCCCCAGGCGCGACCGCCGCTACCGCTTGCGGTGCTTCGCGCCCGTGTCGGCGGAGTCGGTCGTAGCGTCCGCGAGGCCCTGGAGCGTGTCGTCGATCAGGGGGGCCGTCGCCTCGCCGAACCGCTCGGCCGTGCGCCTGCGCTCGCGCTCCTCCTCGCCTTTCTCCGCCGCCTCCATCTCCGCGAACACATCGATCGGCGCCGGCGCCTTCGCCAGGAAGAGCCAGGTGAGATAGACGGCCAGGAGGAAGGGCGGGATCTTCAGGGCGATCAGGACCCAGCCGAGCTGGGTGGTGTCGGCCCACCAGTACAGCGGGAAGAGGATCGCGCACTTGGCCAGCAGAATCAGGCCCCAGGCATAACTCGCCTTCGCGTACGCCTTCTTGCGGCCCGGGTTGCGCGTGCGCCAGGAGAGGTTCTCCTTGAAGACCGGGCCGAGGACCAGGCCCATCAGCGGGACACCGGCGAGCGTTGTGATGATGTAGGCGAGCCCCAGGCCGAGGGTGTAGAGCATACCCGGCAGGTAGAAGTCCTTCGCGTTACCGGTCATCATCGCGAAGACCACGCCGAAGGCCACGCCGAAGACGCCGCTGAAGGCGTGCTTGACCGTGCCCTTCATGAGCAGGCGGACCACGACGAGCAGCAGGGAGACACCGAGGGCGGCGATGGCCGCCCAGTGCAAATTTTTGTTGATCGTGTAGATCGTGACGAAGAGCAGGCCAGGCAGGACTGTCTCGATCATGCCCCGCAGACCGCCGAACGCCTCGAAGAGCGCGGCCTCGGTCACCGCCCGCGAATCCCGCTGAGCGTCGTCTTCGGTCGGCTTGTCGAGCGACGTCACCGGCTACTCCCGTCCGAGGGGTCTGAGTTCGTATTTGGGGTTGAACAGCACCCGGCGGCCTCGGCTCATCGAGATCCGGCCCGATGCGATCAGCTTGCGCCCCGGTTCAATGCCCACTATGGAGCGCCTGCCGAGCCACACCACGTCCAGAGCGGCCGAACCGTCGAACAGCTCGGCCTCCAGAGCCGGGACACCGGCCCTCGGGCGCAGAGTTACCGTGCGCAAGGTACCAGTAACGGTGACTATCTGTCGGTCATGAGCGTCACCGATGCGCGTACATCCTGCGGTCTCGGTGTCCTCGCGCAGCTCCTCGGACTCCAGATCCTCCTGCGACGAGGAGAGCCTGTCGATCATCCGCCGGAATCGGCCCGTCGGCTTTTCGGAACGAGGAGCAGCACCCATGTCTGAAGCGTACCGGGGGCCCATGACAGCTACGTACTCCTGCGAACGGACGCTCGAAGCGGTACCCCGTCCCCGGCTCCGGGATGGGCTCCGTCTTGGGCTTCGTGATGCCGCATCCCCCAGGCGGGCCGCCCCCGGCCCCCTGCCGACACTCGGCTCACCTCTCGCCGGGGGCCGCCGAACGCGACGAGCCGCACCCCGGGGGGAACGGCCCCTGTGCGCATCCGCGACTGCCGCGACTGCCGCGACTACCCGTCCTACCGGACCTCGGTGGTCTCCGGCCCACGCTGCAGCTGACCCATGCCGCCGGAGAAGCGGGAACCTTCCTGCTCCTCCTGCTGCACGCCCTCGGTGACCATCTGCGCGTCCTGCGGCAGCGTCAGCACGATCGGGTCGCGCGGGGCCATCGGGCCCTCGCCGCGGACAACCACGGTGTCCCGGAAGATCTGCTCGAGGAGCCCGGCGGCCTGCGGCTGCACCGCACCCTGCCCGGAGATCACTCCGCGCAGGAACCAGCGGGGGCCGTCCACGCCGATGAACCGTACGACCTGGAAGCCGCCGGTTCCGTCCGGCAGCTGCACCGGCACCTGGGCGCGCAGCTCCCAGCCAAGCGAGCCTTCGACCTCGTCGATGACCCCGCCCTGCTGGGTGATGCCGGTGGCGATCTCCTCGCGGACCTCGCCCCAGATGCCCTCGCGCTTGGGGGCGGCGAAGGCCTGCAGCTGGACGGCGCTGTCCCGCAGCACCACCGTGGCCGCGACGATCGCGTCGCCCGCGACCTCCACACGGAGCTCCATGCCGTCGACCCCGGGCACGAAGAGGCCGCCCAGGTCGACCCGGCCCTCGGCCGGATCGCGGATCTCCGTGCTGTCCCAGGGACCGTCGGGGCGCGGCTCGGGCTCGAGCCGTACGCGCTCCCGCTCTACGCCGTCCGCCACGGCGTCGACGACGTCGACGACCTGCTCGGCCTCGCCCGCCGCGTCCTCGGCGGCACTGCCCTTCTTGCGACGTCCGAACACGTCACTGTCCTTCCCGGTCGGATACGACGGAAGCGTATCGATTCCCACCCGTTGTGCCGCCCATGGCGGCATGACCGCCGGTGGACCCGAAGCCCCCCTCGGCCCGCGCCGAATCGGGAAGCTCCGCCACCTCCCGGAAGCGCACCTTCTCGACCTGCTGGACGATCACTTGGGCAATCCGGTCGAAGCGCTCGAACCGCACGGACTCGCGCGGGTCGAGATTCACCACGATCACCTTGATCTCCCCACGGTACCCGGCATCCACCGTCCCCGGGGCATTCACGAGGGCAACACCGCAGCGGGCGGCGAGCCCGGATCGCGGGTGCACGAAGGCCGCGTACCCCTCGGGGAGGGCGATGGACACTCCGGTGGGCAGCACGGCGCGTTCGCCGGGCGCGAGTTCCCGGCTTTCCGTCGTCCGCAGATCCGCCCCGGCGTCGCCGGGGTGCGCGTATTGCGGAAGCGGCACGTCCGGGTCGACGCGCTTGATCAGCACGGCTATCTCCTGACGGGGCGTTGGGGTCATGGCTTCACCTCGAAGGCGCGGGCGCGCCGGATCTGCTCCGGGTCGTTCATGGCCGCCTGAATCTCCTCCTGGCGGCCGTTCTCGAGGAAATGGTCGGCCTTCACCTCGAGGAACAGGGCGTCCGCGCGGACCGCGACCCGTCCCTCAGGGCCGCCGATCCTGCCGGTCGCCGTGCAGTAGATCTTCCGTCCCACGACGGCGGTGACCTCGGCCTCCAGGTGCAGCAGGGTGCCCACAGGGACGGGCCGCACGAAGTCGGTCTCCAGGCGCCTGGTCACCGCGATGGTCCGCAGCAACCCGTTCAGCGAGCCGAGTGTCTCGTCGAGCGCGCTCGCGAGGATGCCGCCGTGAGCGAGGCCGGGCGCACCCTGGTGTGCGGCCTGGACGGTGAACTCCGCGATGATCTTGACGCCTTCGCCCGCGCGCGACGCCAGGTGCAGTCCGTGCGCCTGTCCGCCGCCGCAGCCGAAACAGTGCTCGTAGTGCGCGCCGAGCAGCTCGCCGGGAGCGGGCGCCTCCGGGTGCCGCACCGGCGCCACGGCGTCGGCCGGGGGCCGCAGCGTCGAAGATGTACCACTCACAGGCGCAGACCTTACCCGCGCGTCGGAGAAGCTCACGCACCGTGCCAAGCTTGGCTTCATGCAGCCCTCCGCCGCGCCCTACGAAGAACGTCTGACCGCGCCCCGCTCCTGGTGGCTCATCTGCTTCCTGGCCGGCCTCTCGATGGCGCTGATCCTGCTGCCCTTCGGCACGCTGCCCCTGCTGGGCGGCCTGGTCGGCGGCACCGCGGTCGCCGCGGTGGTGGCCAGCTCGTACGGCTCGGTGCGCATCCGGGTCGTGGGCGACTCGCTGATCGCGGGCGACGCGAGGATCCCGGTGTCCGCCCTGGGCGAGGCCCACGTCCTCGACGACGAGGAGACCCGTGCCTGGCGCACGTTCAAGGCCGACCCGCGCGCCTTCATGCTGCTGCGCGCCTACATCCCCACGGCCCTGCGGGTCGAGGTCACGGACCCGTCGGATCCGACGCCGTACGTGTACCTGTCCACGAGGGAGCCTGAGCGCCTGGCGACGGCGCTGGATGCGGTGCGGGCGGACCCGTCGGCGTAGGTCGCTTCCGGCGCCGCCTTCGATTCGGGAGCCGCCTTCCACGCCTTCCGGTTCGGAGCCGCAGTCGAGGGCTCGACGTTCAGCGCCCCAGTTCCTGGGAGGTCTCGCCCATGGGCAGGGGGTCAGCAGGCTTCTCCAGGGGCGGCAGCGCGGGCAGGGCGTCCCAGGCCACCTGCGACGTGCGGAGGTCCTTACGGATGCGCTCCGCGAGATGTCTGGTCTCGCGGCGGTTCACGATGGCCCCGACGGCCGCGCCCACCAGGTACGGCATCAGGTTCGGCAGGTTCCTGGCCATTCGCTTCACGATCCGCTGGCGCAGCTCGCGCTTCATCTGGCTCCCGAGAGCCGCGTTGAGCGTCCACGGCTTCGTCACGTCGACGCCGCGCTCCTCGGACCAGGAGCTCAGGTAGATGGTGGTGCGCTGCTTGAGATTACCGGGCGGCCGAAGGCCGTAAACCTCGTACAGTTCGGCGATCAGCTTCAGCTCTATGGCGGCGACGCCGGTGATCTCGGCGGCCAGCTCCGCGGGCATCGCCGCCGGTACGGGCATCATCGCGGCGGCGCCGATTCCCGCGCCCACCGTCGAGGTCGCGTTGCACGCGCCCGCGACGAGCTTGTCCGCGAGCTGCTCGGGCCCCAGGCCCGGGAAGTGTTTCCGGAGCGTCGCGAGGTCGCGTACGGGGATACGCGGGGCGTTCTCGATGATCCGGTCTGTGATGTACCCCAGGCCCATTCTCGCCCGGCTGCCGCCCCTGCGGACCCCTTCCCTGAGCCCCTGCCCGACGGCGGTCGCCCGCCACTTGACGACAGGCGCCTTCGGCTCCGCCACCTCGATGGCACCGGAGGCGCCTGTCACGTCCGCTACTTCGGGCGAGGCCTTCCGGCCCCGCTCGCCGTCACGCATGCCGTCCGAAGCAGGAGGCGCCGCTCCCCGGCCACGGAAGCAGCGGCTCCAGGGCGGGGTCGAGCCTTTCACGGCCGCCCCTGCCTCAGTCGCAGTCGCGGCAGATCGGCTGGCCGTTCTTCTCGCGGGCCAGCTGGCTGCGGTGGTGGACCAGGAAGCAGCTCATGCAGGTGAACTCGTCCTGCTGCTTCGGCAGCACCCGGACGGCCAGCTCCTCGTTCGAGAGGTCCGCACCGGGCAGTTCCAGGCCCTCGGCGGCCTCGAACTCGTCGACGTCGACCGCCGAGGTCGACTTGTCGTTCCGGCGAGCCTTCAGTTCCTCAAGGCTGTCCGAGTCGACGTCGTCGTCGGTCTTGCGTGGGGTGTCGTAATCCGTTGCCATGTCGCTCTCCCCCTCTGGGTCTTTGTGGTGTCTCGAGCGCACTAACGCGTGAGAGGCCGGACTTGTGCCCGACCTGAGGCGGAGATTTTGCCTCACATCAAGGTCTGTTACTCAATCGACACCCAACCGGACCCGTCAAGAGTGATCGGCTTGGATGGCGAACGGGACCGTACACGGTCCGTATACCGCACTTCAAAAGACGCCTCACCGTGTACTTCCCGTGGTCACGAGCCCCGAAAACCAGGACGTTCCCGGCTCTTCGGCAGTATTCTTGATCACGGAGAGTAGATAGTCGGCACATCGCCCTTGTGATTGATCACACACGGCCCTCCTGGTCGATCCCCCCCAAAAATCAGCGCAAAGCGAACAAGCCCGCGTGTCGGCGACATGATCTCAGATGGGCAGGGCCACCCGCATCACCAGGCCACCCCCTTCCCGCGGCTCCGCGGTGATGTGCCCGCCATGGGCACGGGCCACCGACCGGGCGATCGACAGGCCGAGGCCCACGCCCTTGTCGCTACCCGTCCGCTCGGTCCGCAGCCGCCGGAACGGCTCGAAAAGATTGTCGATCTCGTAGGCCGGCACCACGGGGCCCGTGTTGGACACCACGATGACCGCCTGACCGTGCTGGACCTTGGTCGTCACCTCGGCCCATCCCCCCTTCGGCACGTTGTACCGAACGGCGTTCTGGACGAGGTTGAGGGCGATCCGCTCGAGCAGGACGCCGTTGCCCTGGACCACCACGGAAGCCCTCTCCCCGCGGATCTCCACGCTGTTCGTCTCCGCCTCGGCGCGCACCTGGTCGATGGCCTGCGAAGCGACCTCGGAGAGGTCGACCGGTTTGCGCTCGACGATCTGGTTGTCGCTCCGGGCGAGCAGCAGCAGGCCCTCCACGAGCTGCTCGCTGCGCTCGTTGGTGGCGAGCAGCGTCTTGCCCAGCTGTTGCAGCTCCACGGGGGCCCCCGGATCGGACAGGTGCACCTCCAGGAGCGTGCGGTTGATCGCCAGGGGCGTACGCAGCTCGTGCGAGGCGTTCCCGACGAAGCGCTGCTGGGCCGTGAAGGCCCGCTGCAGTCGCTCCAGCATGTCGTCGAAGGTGTCCGCCAGCTCCTTCAGCTCGTCGTCCGGACCGTCCAGCTCGATACGACGGGACAGGTCCGAGCCCGCCACCGCGCGCGCGGTGCGGGTGATCCGGCCGAGCGGAGCCAGGACACGGCCCGCCATCGCGTAGCCGAAGGCGAACGCGATCACGGCGAGGCCGAGCAGCGCGAGCAGTGAGCGGCTGAGCAGGTTGTCCAGAGCGACCTTACGCTGATCGTCGATGCAGTTACTGATCGCCGCGTTGAACGCGTCGAGCGTCTGCTGGCCCTCGCCGACAGCAGGGCACTTGTCGCTGGCGACCCTGATGTTGTCGCCGCTGACGATCTTGTAAAGCGGCTCGTTGCCCGTGCTCACCGCCTGCGCGGCCACCAGATAGATGATCGACAGCAGCAGCATGCCGGCGATCAGGAACATCCCGCCGTACAGCAGCGTGAGCCTTATCCGGATGGTCGGACGCAGCCAGGGGAACGGAGGCTCCGGCCTCCGGGGGTCCCAGGTGGGCTTGGGGGGCGTCCTCGGGGGCGCGGGTGTCGTAGCCATGGATCAGATCCGGTAGCCGGAGCCAGGCACGGTCACGATGACCGGGGGCTCTCCGAGCTTGCGGCGCAGGGTCATCACGGTGACGCGTACCACGTTGGTGAACGGGTCGGTGTTCTCGTCCCAGGCCTTCTCCAGGAGCTGCTCGGCGGAGACGACGGCACCCTCGCTGCGGAGCAGCACCTCCAGGACGGCGAACTCCTTGGGGGCGAGCTGGACCTCCTTGCCGTCCCGGAAGACCTCGCGGCGGTTGGGGTCGAGCTTGATCCCGGCGCGCTCCAGGACGGGTGGCAGCGGCACGCTCGTACGCCGGCCGAGCGCACGCACCCGTGCCGTCAGTTCACTGAACGCGAAGGGCTTGGGGAGATAGTCGTCCGCTCCGATCTCGAGGCCCTCGACCCGGTCGTTGACGTCCCCGGAGGCGGTGAGCATCAGCACACGCGTCGGCATGCCGAGTTCGACGATCTTGCGGCAGACGTCGTCGCCGTGCACCAGCGGGAGGTCACGGTCGAGGACGACCACGTCGTAGTCGTTGACGCCGATGCGTTCCAGGGCGGCCGCACCGTCGTACACGACGTCGACGGCCATGGCCTCCCGGCGCAGTCCGGTGGCCACCGCATCGGCGAGCAGCTGCTCGTCCTCGACGACGAGTACGCGCACGTCGCTTGTCCTTCCTCTGCCCACCCGCGTAGCGCATCTCGGCACACACGGACGGGTTCTGTCGTGGGTGAGACCTCCATCCTGCCCTTTTCGGCGATAAGTCGGGGGTAAGACGGGTGAGAGGTACAGGGGATGCAGGATTTTCTCTTCCGCTTGAGGTTTCCGTCCAAGGGAGCGGGGGGAGGACGGCTTTACACCCCGCGATCACGCTCTGCATGTGGCACACCACCATGTGGCTATGTCACGAACCGTTTCCGCAAGGCGGGTGTGGGTGTCCGGCACCGTCGCCCCCCAGCACGGGCAGCGCTGGACATCCGCTGAAGACGTGATCGCCCCTTACGAACGGCACACCCCCGTGCCACTGACCCACGACCCAGGACGAGGGGGCGCAGCATGGACGCATTCACCGCAGGACTTCTGCAGCGCATAAGGGCGACCGAGTCCGACCTGACGCGGGCTCGCGACGAGGGCGACGATTTCCTCGTCGAGGTCGAGCAGGGTGAGCTGGACGACCTGCGCCGCCTCGCCGCCGAGCACGGTGTGGAGGTCGGCGCGATGCGCGTCTGATCAGCTCGCACGAGAGCGGCCCCCGGCAGATCCAGGATGCTGTTGGTTCTCGGGGTCCTCCTCCTTCTTCGCCCCGTCGATCGTCTGGGCCGGTTCTACTGATCCCCGCAACACCCTGGAGTTCAGGGAGTTGCGGGGA
>CAMLJW010000179.1 GCA_946480485.1 uncultured Streptomyces sp.
TACGCCCAGTATCGGGGCGACCCTCCGCCTTGCGATCGCACGCACCAGACGCCGCCGGGCCCGCCCTACGGGCGGACGACGCCACTTTCGAAACACGCCCTCATGCGCGCCGCCGGACAGGACCCGGGCCCCGTCCTCGTCGTGCCCACCCTGGAGGCCCCGGACGCCGCGAAGGCCCGGGGCGCGCCCCCGCTGACGCTGCGCGACTGGACGGACGGCCGGGACCTCTGTCTGGCGGGCCGCTTCGGAGTACGCATCGAGGACATGGTGACGGTCACGCAGGACGGCGGACGCCGCCTCAACAACACCCCCCGGCAGATGGCCATCGTCCACTGACCGCGATGACACGAGACCGAGACCCGAACGGCGACGGCGCGACCATGACGCAGGCAGCGACACCCACCGCGGACACCGTGCGACGGCTCGTCCGCTCCCTCCTTCCGGACGGCGGCAGATCCGACATCCGGCCCGTCGGCGAGGGCGGAAGCGGGCACTTCACCTGGTTCGTCGGCACGCACCATGTGCTGAGGCTCGCTCCGGACCGTGACTCCTCCGTGCGCCAGCGGCGCGAGCTGCGGCTGCGTGACGTGGTGCGTCCGCACCTTGGGGTCGCCGTCCCGGTGAGCATCGCGCACGGCGAGTGGGCGAGCGGCCTGACCTACACGCTCGACACTCTCATCCCAGGCGGCTGTGGCGAGCGGCACGACGTCTCCGCGGTGGGCGAGGCCGACCTGGGCGGGCTGCTCACCGGACTGCGCGAGGTACCCGTACGCCAGGCCGAGGCGCTTGGTGTGCCCCGAGCCGTGCCCCGGTCCCTTCAGGCGCTGCGGGCCGCCGCCGCGGGCGCCGCCGAACGGCTCGCCAGGACCGACGAGTTCGACTCCGACCGGCTCCTCCAGCTCACCGCACCCGCCGCCGTCCAGCTCGCCGCGCAGCCCCAAACCGCCGTACTCGTCCACCACAACGTCACGGGCGAGCACCTCGTGGTGAGGGCCGACGGGCGCGTTGGCGGCATCCTCGGCTGGACCGACGCGGTGGTCGGCGACCCCGCCGAGGACATCGCCGGCCTCGCCCTCGCCGTCGGCGCCCCCGCGGCCGTCCGCGCGGCGACCCTCGCAGGGTACGGCGCCCGCCCCTGCCTGCGCGGCCTGTGGCTGGCCCGCTGCGACACGCTGATCCGCCTCGCCGACGGCCTCCAGGGCAACGACACCGGCCCCCTGCCGCTGCTGCACTCCCAACTGGACCACTCCTGGGAACCGATCCTCCTGGAACGGGTCACGGATCTGCGGGAAGACGACTGATCAGGGCTGCGTCAGCACCACGCACGACTCGCCTGGCAGGCTCAACAGGCCGTCCGCCCCCGGAACTTCGACCGGCTCCCACGCGGCCAGCACACGCGCGTGGCCGGTGCCGAGCGGGATCGACGCGGGCTCCCTGCCGAGGTTCACGGCCACCTTGACGTCGCCGCGGCGGAACGCGAGCCAGCGGGCGCCCTCGTCGTAGGCGACCTTGACGTCCGCGAGGTCGGGGTCCGGGAGGTCGGACTGGGCGTGCCGGAGGGCGATGAGTTCCCGGTACCAGGCGAGCACGCGCGCGTGGAGCCCGTTCTCCGGCTCGGACCAGTCCAGGCAGGAACGGTCGCGGGTCGCCGGGTCCTGGGGATCCGGGACGTCCTCCTCGGCGCAGCGGTGCGCCGCGAACTCCCGCCGCATGCCCCGCCGTACCGCCTTGGCCGGCTGGGGATCCGTGGGGTCGGCGAAGAACTGCCAGGGCGTGTTCGCCGCCCACTCCTCGCCCATGAACAACATCGGCGTGAACGGCGCGGTGAGCGTCAGCGCGGCCGCGCAGGCCAGCAGACCGGGGGACAGGGTGGCCGAGAGCCGGTCGCCCTGGGTGCGGTTGCCGACCTGGTCGTGGGTCTGCGCGTAGCCGAGGAGGCGGTGTGCGGAGACCCGCGTACGGTCCAGGGGGCGGCCATGGCAGCGGCCGCGGAAGGTGGAGTACGTGCCGTCGTGGAAGAAGCCGCCCGTCAGCGTTTTCGCGAGGGCCGCGAGCGGGGCCCGGGCGAAGTCCCCGTAGGAGCCCTGCGTCTCACCGGTGAGCGAGGTGTGCAGGGCGTGGTGGAAGTCGTCGTTCCACTGCGCGTGCAGCCCGAGCCCGTTCTCCTTGCGGGACGTGATCAGCCGCGGGTCGCCCAGGCCCGACTCGGCGACGAGGAAGAGCGGCCGGCCCACGTCCTCGGAGAGGACGTCCACCGTGCCCGACAGCTCCTCCAGGAAGTGGCACGCGCGCGTGTCGCGCAACGCGTGCACGGCGTCCAGACGCAGCCCGTCGAGCCGGTAGTCGCGCAGCCACGCCAGAGCGCTGCCGATCAGATACGCGCGCACCTCGTCCGAGCCGGTCGCGTCCAGGTTGACGGCCGCACCCCAGGGCGTGTGACGCGCGTTGGCCACATAGGGCCCGAACGCGGGCAGATGGCCCCCGGAGGGTCCGAAGTGGTGGTGCACGACGTCCAGGACGACACCGAGCCCGAGCTCATGCGCCCGGTCGACGAAGCGCTTCAGGGCCTCGGGTCCGCCGTACGGCTCATGCACCGCCCACAGCGAGACCCCCTCGTACCCCCAGCCGTGCCGCCCCGGGAACGGGCACAGCGGCATCAACTCGACGTGTGTGACACCCAGTTCCGAGAGATGCCCAAGCCGCTCGGCGGCCGCGTCCAGGGTGCCCTCCCGGGTGTACGTCCCCACGTGCAGCTCGTACAGCACCGCGCCCGGCAGCCCGCGCCCGGACCACTCGGCGCGCCACGCGTAGCGCTCGTGATCGACCACGGCGCTCAGCCCGTCGGGCCCGTCGGGCTGCCGCCGCGAGCGCGGGTCGGGCAGCACCGGGCCGTCGTCCACCGCGAACCCGTAGCGCGTCCCGTCCGTCGCCTCCGCCTCACCCGTCCACCAGCCCGCGCGCTCCGGATCGCGCTCCAGCGCATGCGTGGTGCCCGCGCAGTGGAGCGTCATGCGGTCGGCCTGTGGTGCCCACACCTCGAACTGCACGAACGGTTCTCCCTCGTCTGTTCACCGTGGTCTCGCCGGTCCCATGGTGCGTCAAACACGATCAATTCGCCGTTGCATCCGCCTGATCGAAGGGCTGAACCTGGTTTTGTTCGCGTACCGACCCAGAGGTGTCTCAAGTTCATCGTTTTCTGGACACTCCGGCCCCGCTGACCGACAATCACCTGCGTGACGTCGTCCTTCGAGTTCGAGACCTACCCGGCACGGCTGTCGGACGCCGAGCGTGACAGGGCGTTGAGTGTGCTCCGAGAGGGCGTCGCTCTGGGCAGGCTCTCGCACAACACGTTCGTCCAGCGGATGGAGCTCGCGCTCGCCGCCCGCACGCCCGACGAACTCGCCGCGCTCACCGCAGACCTGCGCACCGAGAGCCGCTGGTCGCGCCTGGTGTTCGGCGCCGTGGCGGGGTTCTCCGGCTTCACCGTACGGCTGCGCAGGGCCTGGCAGGCCGAGCGGCTCCCCAAGCTGCTGCTGCCCCGTCCCGACAGCCCGTACCCGCTGCGCATCGGCCGCGACCCGGCCAGCGGCCTCAGGCTCAGCCACGAGACGGTGTCCCGCGTACACGCCGAACTCATCCGCCAAGGTGGCCTGTGGGTGCTGCGCGACCTCGGCTCGACCAACGGCACGTCCGTGAACGGCCGGCGCGTGATCGGCCCGGCCGTCGTCCAGGACGGCGATCAGGTCAGCTTCGGGCGGATGGTCTTCCGGCTCGCCAGGGACTGACTACCACGACGGACACCAGGCGCGCTGGATCCCGGTCGCGCGGCAGGTCGAGTTCCGGGCGGGGTGCTCCACGCGTGCGAACCGGCGGGGTGGCGCTCGTCCGGTACCACGCTCCGACGCCCGCTCCGTCCGGCCGTATACGCCGCCGACGCGTGCCGAAGCGCCGTTCGAGTGAGTGTGGCTGCGCCCCGGGGCCCCAAGTGCCGATGCATGGGGCATGACGAAAACGATGATCGCGGTACGGGCCTGCCTGTCGGCCGCCTGTGCCCTCCTCGCGATGGGACCGGTCCCTGCCGCCGCCCAGATGGCGACAACTCGGGACCCGTCCCCGGCCAGCTGGCTCTACGTCACGGTCACCCGGGGCGAGGGCGCCTCCGGCCACACGCGTGGCACGCTGCTGGTCTGTGATCCGCCACAGGGACGCGCCTACGTGGTACGGGCCTGCGAGGACCTCCGGGCCACCGACGGTGACATCACCCGGATCCCGCCCCAGGACGCCTTCTGCCCGATGGTCCACGCGCCGGTGACCGCGTCCGCGCGAGGCAGGTGGCACGGTCGCCTCGTCGGCTACACGAAGACCTTCACCAACTCCTGTGCGATGGCGGCGCAGACGGGGTCCGTGTTCATGATGTCCGACCGAGCCGGCTCGGCGTCGCGGAGTTGAGTCGTTGAGTCGTTGAGTCGTTGCGGCGTGAGGTACGCAGGCGGGCCTCACGCCGCGAGGTCCCGGGCGTGTCGCGCCGCCGGTCGCCCACGGACAGCAGGTGCAGGGGCCGCCCCGCACGCGAGACACCGACCTGTCTGACGCAGCACAGGCCGGGCCGGTGAGCGGCCAGCACCCGGGCGGACGAGACCGGTTCGGTCACACCGGGGTAGCGCGGTTCCGGCAGGAGACTCACCGTGCCTGTGCAGTGAGCGGGTGTGCGTCCGTGCGCTGGAACGCCCCGGACTATTCCCTGTCCTGTCAGCCCGGCGCCGCACTGCGCGGCAGTCCACGGACTGGATGACGGGTCAAGGAGCACCGACGGCATGAAGGCGCGTTCGCGGTCCACCCGGAGCTCATGCCCGCGAGCGGTCGCCGTCTCCGTCGCCCATCCGCTCCAGGAGTACCACCGTCAACCGCCGCCGCTTGTGGCGACGGTGGCCCGGGTCTCCCCGAAAGTGATGGAACCAGCCATGACTTACCTCCCTCTTACCGATCGACCCGTGCATACGCCGTATGCCGAACCAGCGGGACCAAGGAAACTCCTAGGAATCAGGGGGAGTAGGAGGAAAATGTGCTCAAGATAGTGCACCGCCATCTGGGACAGATGGTGGCGGGTGCGGCCATCGCGGTCGCCGGTACCGCCGCGATGGTCGCCATCACGCTGCCGGGCTCGGCGGACGCCGAGGACTCCGGTGGCGGTACGGGGGCCGGTCAGACCGCACAGCAGCAAGGTCAGAGCCAGGAGCAGGGGCAGACCGCCGCACAGCCGGGTGTCGTCGAGCAGGCGCCGACGGAGGGCGAGACGGGCGAGGGACGCGATCCACTGACGGACGACGAGACGGAGCGCGTCGAGCGGCTGGCCCTGGACCGGCAGCTGCTGCGCTCCAGCAAGAACGTCGAGGGGGACCAGGGACCGCAGCGCATCACCGTCGACCTCGCGGAACCCGAGACCGGCGAACTGGACGACCCGGACGCGTCGCGCCGCGCCGAGGTGTCGTTCTACGACTACGAGGACAACTCGCTCGTCACCAGGACCGTCAACCTCGACACCGGCAAGATCGAGCAGACCGACACCCAGCGCGGTGTCCAGCCGCCGCTCAGCCGTGACGAGAACGTCGAGGCCGCGCGGCTCCTGATCGCCGACCGGCTCGGCGCCGGCCTGAAGGCGGACTACAAGGACGCGACCGGCAAGGAGCTGACCACTCCCGACCAGCTGTTGCTCAACAGCATGGTCTTCCGGGCGAACCAGGGGACACCGGCCGCGCTCGCCGACTGCGGCCGGAACCGTTGTCTCCGTCTGTTCGTGAAGGTCAAGAACGGGCCCTGGATCGACAGCCGTGACCTGGTGATCGACCTCAGCGCCCGCAAGGTCGCCAAGCTCGGCTGACCGCACCCGTCCACCTTTTCCACTCATGCCTTTCTGTAAGGAAGTCATTTCTCCATGCACGTGAACAGAATCAGCCGCGCTCGCAGCCGGACGGCGGTGGGCCTCTCGGTGGCCGCGCTGACCGTCGGCGCGACAACGGCCGCAGGGCCCGCCGCCGCTCAGCCCAGCTCCCGACCCGAGGCCGCCCCCGCGGCGGCCGCCGACTGCAGCGCGGCGTACAAGATCGAGCAGAAACTGGCCACCGGCACCAAGTGGACGATGTGCTGGCACTACGAGAGCGAGGCCGGGCTCGTCCTGGAGAACGTCTCGTACCAGCCCAAGGGCGAGGCCCGTCCGATACGCGTCCTCACCAGTGCGAAGCTCGCCCAGATCCACGTCCCCTACGACGACGGCTCGATCGAGTACGACGACCTCACCGGCGAAGGCTTCGGGCGGGGCCTGATGAACATGGCACCCGGAGAGTGCCCCGGCGGCGCCATCAAGACGGTCAAGGTCTCCGACGCAGTGGACGCGGAGCACCCGAACGTCAAGGGCCTGTGCACCACGACCCGGTCGCGCGGACACGCCTATCGCATGCAGGGCGACAGCGCGAACAAGGTCTGGCAGGAGCAGGGCAAGGACCTGCTCGTCTACACCGTCAACCAGGTCGGTTGGTACGAGTACATCACCGAGTGGCGCTTCCAGGACGACGGCACCGTCCATATGAACGTCGGTGCCACCGGCAGCCTCTCGCCCTACGACTACGACGCGGGCGACGGCCGCGGCTGGCCGATCGGCAAGGGCGCCAAGTCGTACGCCACCAGCCACAGCCACAACGTCTTCTGGCGGCTCAACTTCGGCCTCGACGGCTCCTCCAAGAACAAGGTCGAGCAGTACGACTCCGTGGTCAGCCCGTCCGCCGCCGACGGCGAGGCCCCGCGTAACAAGACCACGCGCACGAAGATCACCAAGGAACTCGCGGGCGACGCCAAGAGCATGCGCTGGTGGCGCGTGGTCAGCACGGTCGGCAAGAACAAGGACGGTCACGCCCGTTCGTACGAGATCGTCCCCGGCGCCACCTCCAAGTACCCGGGTCGTTCCTACACCAAGCACGACATCTACTTCACCCAGTACAAGAAGTGCGAGCAGTTCGCGAGCCACAATCTGGGCAACTGCGGTGCCGGAGCGGGCAAGTCCGTCGACAAGTGGGTCAACGGACAGAACCTCACCCACCCCGTGGCCTGGGTGAACATCGGCTTCCACCATGTCGCCCGGGACGAGGACCAGCAGCCCATGCCGGTCCACTGGCAGGGCTTCTCGATCGCCCCGCGCGACGTCACCGCTATGAATCCGCTCACTCCGCCCGCCCTCGCCGACCAGAACGGGGACGTGGAAAACGGTAGTTGAGAAGCGACCTGTCCATCCGGCTGCACCGCCGACCGCTCCCGGAGTACCCTTCCTTGATCGTTGGCCCAGGGAGTGCTCGGGGGAGCGGAAGGCGGTGCGCGGGTGGGCTCGGGAGGGCGGGAGCTGCCCCTTGGTGACGGCGGTCACGAGGGGAGCTCCACGGATGTCCCACCCGGAGCGGTGTCGGTGGCCCGGCCGATGGAGATGGGGTCTCAGATCGGACCCGAGCTGGACTGGGGCGCCGAAGCCTGGCGCGAGGTGCGTACGCGTGCCCAGCGAGCCGGACGGGCCTACATCTGGCTGAACCTGGTCGAACAGCGGCTGCGCGCGGTCGTGGCCGCTGTTCTGCGCCCCATCTACGAACCCATGCACGGCGAGGACGACTGGGTGGTCGCCGCCGCCGGACCCGCCGGTCAGGAGTGGGCGCAGCGCGCTGTCGCGGTACGCGAGGTCAGCCGCCGCAAGGGCTATCTGCTCGACCCCGCCGACGACAACGTCCTCAGCTTCCTCACACTGCCGCAGCTGCGCGAGCTGATGGTGCAGCACTGGCCGTGCTTCGAGCCCTACTTCGACGAGCGGCGGGATGTCGAACTCGCCCTCGACGAGCTGGAAGTCACCCGGAACGTCGTCTCGCGCAACCGCGCCCTGTCCGAGGCGGTTCTGTCCCAGGCCGAGCGTGCCTCCGCCAAGCTCCTGGACATACTCGGCGGGGGCAGCGACGTGCCGTCCGCTCGACGGCTGCCCGTCGACGCGGTCGAGAATCTGGTCGGCGACCGGTACGCGGACGTGGTGGGCGTGCACCCCGACCGGGTGCGGCTGCTGCGGCAGTTCCCCGCCGAGGACATCTTCGGCGGTGCCCGCCGCCTCGACGCCACAGGTATCGGCCTGAACCTGCTGGTGCAGAACTTCTCCGGGCGGCGGCTGGTGCGGCTGGCCGAGTCCGGCTGCCGCGTGCGGCTGCTGTTTCTGAACCCCGCCTCCAGCGCGGTGAAGCGGCGTGAACGCGAACTCTGCGTAAGGAAAGGTGAGTTGAGCCGCTCCGTCGAAATGAACATTCTGCACATGCGGCGGGTGAGGTCCCGGTTGCGTGATCCCGGAGCCTTCGAGATCCAGGTCTACGACGAGACGCCCCGCTTCACCGCGTATCTCGTCGACGGAGACGGCTCGGACGGCATCGCGGTCGTGCAGTCGTATCTGCGCCGGACGCGCGGGATGGAGGCGCCGGTGATAGTGCTGCGCGGCGGCGGACGGGTGGTCAAGGCGGACGCCACCGGCGAAGAGGGGCTTTTCGAGACGTATCGCGAGGAGTTCGAGCTGGCTTGGGCTGATTCGCGCCCTGTGTCCTGACAACTCCCTCGACCGGTAAGCGGAATGCGGTCCTCTGATTGTCGGTGGCGCATGGGATCGTGGTGGTCACTGGGGGAACGAAGAAGGGGATTGGCATGGGCTGGCACGGGGAGCTGCTGATCGGCTTCGACCTGGAGACGACCGGGACGGATCCGCGCGAGGCGCGCATCGTCACGGCAGCGGTGATCGAGGTCAGGGACGGGGAGCCGATCGGGCGCCGCGAGTGGCTGGCCGATCCGGGAGTCGAGATCCCGGCGGACGCGGTGGCGGTGCACGGGATCACCAACGAACGGGCCGTCGCCGAGGGCCGGCCGGCCGATCAGGTGGCCGACGCGATCGCCTCGGAGCTCGTCTCGTACTGGCAGACAGGGGTGCCGGTGGTCGCGTACAACGCGGTCTTCGACCTGACCCTGCTCTCCGCGGAGCTGCGGCGGTACGGTCTGCCGTCGCTGCGCGACCGCTTCGGCGGCACCGAACCGGCGCCCGTCATCGACCCGTACACCATCGATCGCTCCGTGGACCGGTACCGTCGCGGCAAGCGCACCCTCGAAGCGGTCTGCGGGGAGTACGGGGTCGCGCTCGACTCCGCCCATGACGCCGCGGCGGATGCCCTGGCCGCGGCCCGGCTCGCTCGCGCGATAGCCGGCCGCCACCCAAAGGTCGTGGCCCTCGGCCCGGCGGAACTGCACCGCCGCCAGATCGAGTGGTACGCGCAGTGGGCTGCCGACTTCCAGAGCTTCCTGCGCCGCAAGGGTGACACGACCGCGGTGGTGGACGGGATGTGGCCGGTGGGGGACCTGGCGGCCGAACGGGTCTGAGGTGCCCGCCCGTCACACGGTGCCTGACGCCACGCAGGATTGACCCCGCAAAAGCCCGACCGCGTCATCCTTCGGGGAACTCGGAGTTCTCAGCCGCCAGGGTTGTACGTCAACGGTGAAGCCATGGCGCACTTTTGATAACGGAAGGGTCATTCGATAACGCTCGGATAACACGGTGGGTGCCCGGTCGAGGCATGGACCGGGTTACCGAGTTGGACGGTTACCCGTCTTCAAAGGTTGCACAGACTCCTTCTTGTTCCTTGTTCGATCGGCTTCTTA
>CAMLJW010000180.1 GCA_946480485.1 uncultured Streptomyces sp.
TCGCCCGACTGGACAACGCTTTGGTCGTCGTTCTCCTCGTCTTGGTCGTCGTTCTACTCGTCCTCCGCGAGCGTCAGCTCAATGCCGCCCACGAAGCCCGCCGAGAGGTTGTAGATGAACGCGCCAAGGGTGGCGAGCGCGGTGGCGAGTACGACGTCGATGACCGCGATGATCGAGGTGAAGATGAGCACACGGGGCAGCGACAGGAAGGACTGCAGGTCGAAGCCGTTGGACTCGTTCGAACCCGTGGCCTCGGAGATCGTGCCGCCCACCGTGGAGAAGACGCCCATGGCGTCCATGACCATCCACAGCACCGCGGCCGCAACGATCGTGCAGATGCCGAGCGCGATGGAGAGCAGGAAGCTGACCTTCATCACGGACCAGGGGTCGGCCTTGGCCACGCGCAGGCGCGCCTTGCGCGTACGAGGCACAGTCCGGGCCCCGGTACGCGGTCGGCGAACGGCGCCGACCGCAGCACCGGGAGGCGGCGACTGCTGTGGCTGATATGCCCGCGGCGGGTGGTAAGGCTGAGCGGGCTGGGGCTGCCGCTCTCGTGGCAGCGGCGAGCTGGGAGCCGGAGGCACGGGCGAGCCTGCGGCCGCATCCGCCGCATGCTGCGGCGCCTGCGGGCCTCGGGTGTCCGTCACAGTTCCCCCTTGGGATCCATGAGACTCATGGGAGTCCGTCGCTTCCGCGGCGGGGCCACGGCCGCCGTCCGATTCCGTACCGGTCGATCCGGCGCCGGTGGCTCCGCTCACGAATGACTCACTCCTCGCGCTACTCGGCCGTGGACTCGTTGCCCTCGTCCGTACCGACGACCGTCTCGACCTCGTCCGATTCGTCGACCTCAGATCCGTCGACTTCCTCGGCCTCGCGACCGGCCTCGGCGTTACGAGCGATGCCGACCACGGCATCGCGCTTGCCCAAGTTGATCAGTTGCACGCCCATGGTGTCACGGCCCGTTTCCCTGACCTCGTTGACCCGCGTACGAATCACACCGCCGGACAGCGTGATGGCAAGAATCTCATCCGTCTCCTCGACCACCAGCGCACCGACGAGCGAGCCGCGATCCTCCACAATCTTGGCGGCCTTGATACCCAGGCCGCCGCGACCCTGGACGCGGTACTCGTCAACGGCAGTTCGCTTTGCGTACCCACCGTCGGTGGCGGTGAACACGAACGTACCGGTTCGAACAACATTCATCGAGAGCAGCTCGTCGCCCTCACGGAAACTCATGCCCTTGACGCCCGAGGTCGCACGGCCCATGGGGCGAAGCGCGTCGTCGGTCGCCGTGAACCTGATCGACTGAGCCTTCTTGCTGATCAGAAGCAGATCGTCTTGCGCCGACACGAGTTCGGCACCGATCAGTTCATCGTCGGAACCGTCCTCCGTTTCACGGAGGTTGATCGCGATGACGCCGCCCGAGCGTGGCGAATCGTAATCCTTGAGCGACGTCTTCTTGACCAGACCGCCCTTGGTGGCCAGCACCAGATAAGGCGCCGCCTCGTAGTCGCGGATCGCGAGGATCTCGGCGATCGCCTCGTCCGGCTGGAAGGCCAGCAGGTTCGCGACGTGCTGCCCACGCGCGTCACGCCCGGCGTCCGGCAGCTCGTACGCCTTGGCACGGTAGACGCGGCCCTTGTTGGTGAAGAACAGCAGCCAGTGGTGCGTCGTCGACACGAAGAAGTGGTCGACGATGTCGTCTTCCTTGAGCTTCGTGCCGCGTACGCCCTTGCCGCCGCGTTTCTGTGAGCGGTAATCATCGGTCTTGGTGCGTTTGACGTAGCCGCCGCGTGTGATGGTGACGACGATGTCCTCTTCGGCGATGAGGTCCTCGATGGACATGTCGCCGTCGAAGGGCACCAGCTTGGAGCGGCGGTCGTCGCCGTACTTCTCGACGATCGCGGCGAGTTCCTCACTGATGATGCCGCGCTGGCGGACCGGCGAGGCGAGGATTGCGTTGTACTCGGTGATCTTCGTCTGCAGCTCGTCGTGCTCCTGGATGATCTTCTGACGCTCCAGGGCGGCGAGGCGGCGCAGCTGCATCTCGAGGATGGCGTTGGCCTGGATCTCGTCGATCTCCAGGAGGCCCATCAGGCCCTCGCGCGCGATCTCGACGGTGTCACTGCGCCGGATCAGCGCGATGACCTCGTCGATGGCGTCCAGCGCCTTCAGGAGACCGCGCAGGATGTGCGCGCGCTCCTCGGCCTTGCGCAGCCGGAACTTCGTACGCCGGACGACGACCTCGATCTGGTGCGCCACCCAGTGGCGGATGAACGCGTCGAGGGACAGCGTGCGCGGGACGCCGTCCACCAGCGCCAGCATGTTGGCGCCGAAGTTCGTCTGCAGATCGGTGTGCTTGTAGAGGTTGTTCAGTACGACCTTGGCGACGGCATCGCGCTTCAGAACGATGACCAGGCGCTGGCCGGTCCGGGACGAGGTCTCGTCCCGGACGTCCGCGATGCCGCCGATCTTGCCGTCCTTCACCAGGTCGGCGATCTTCTGCGCGAGGTTGTCGGGGTTGACCTGGTAGGGGAGTTCGGTGACCACCAGGCACTGGCGGTTCTGGATCTCCTCGACCTCGACGACCGCGCGCATGGTGATGGAGCCGCGCCCGGTGCGGTAGGCCTCCTCGATGCCTTTTCGGCCCACTACAAGGGCACCGGTCGGGAAATCGGGGCCCTTGATGCGCTCGATCAGGGCGTCCAGGAGCTCCTCGTGTGAGGCCTCGGGGTTCTGCAGGTACCACTGTGCGCCGGCCGCGACCTCACGGAGGTTGTGCGGCGGGATGTTGGTGGCCATGCCGACCGCGATGCCCGCCGAGCCGTTGATCAGCAGGTTCGGGAAGCGGGACGGCAGGACGGTCGGCTCCTGGGAGCGTCCGTCGTAGTTGTCCGTGAAGTCGACGGTCTCCTCGTCGATGTCGCGGACCATCTCCATGGACAGCGGCATCATCTTGCACTCGGTGTAGCGCATGGCCGCCGCCGGGTCGTTGCCCGGAGAGCCGAAGTTGCCGTTGGAGTCCACCAGCGGCATCCGCATCGACCAGTGCTGCGCAAGGCGGACCAGCGCGTCGTAGATCGAGGAGTCGCCGTGCGGGTGGTAGTTGCCCATGACGTCGCCGACGACGCGGGCACACTTGTAGAAGCCCTTTTCGGGCCGGTAGCCGCCGTCGTACATGGCGTACAGCACGCGGCGGTGGACGGGCTTGAGACCATCCCGGACGTCGGGCAGCGCGCGCGACACGATGACGGACATCGCGTAGTCGAGATACGAGCGCTGCATCTCCGTCTCGAGCCCCACAGGCTCGACACGGACGGCCAGGCCCTCTTCTTCAGGGATGGCTGGAATGTTCGCGTCGGTCATTGCTGGTGAAGATCCTTTCTGATGCGGTCAGCGGAGACCGACTCAGATATCGAGGAAGCGGACGTCCTTGGCGTTGCGCTGGATGAACGCTCGGCGCGCCTCGACGTCCTCGCCCATGAGGACCGAGAACAGGTCGTCGGCCTGGGCGGCGTCGTCGAGCGTGACCTGGCCGAGGACGCGGTGCTCCTGGTCCATGGTCGTGATGCGCAGTTCCTCGGCGTTCATCTCGCCGAGACCCTTGAAGCGCTGGACCGAGTCCTCGCGGATGCGCTTGCCGTTCTGGCGGCCCAGCTCGATCAGCGCGTTGCGCTCGCGGTCCGAGTACGCGTACTCGAAGTCGTCCCGGCCCCACTTGATCTTGTAGAGCGGAGGGCGCGACAGGAAGACGTGGCCCGCCTCGACCAGCGGCCGCATGAAGCGAAACAGGAACGTCAGCAGCAGGGTGTTGATGTGCTGGCCGTCGACGTCGGCATCCGCCATCAGGATGATCTTGTGATAGCGGAGCCTCTCGATGTCGAAGTCCTCGTGGACTCCGGTACCGAAGGCCGAGATCAGCGCCTGGATCTCCTGGTTCTGCAGGATCTTGTCGATCCGTGACTTCTCGACGTTGAGGATCTTGCCCCGGATCGGGAGGATCGCCTGGTACTCCGGGTTCCGGCCGGATTTGGCCGAGCCGCCGGCGGAGTCACCCTCGACGATGAAGATCTCGCACTTGGTGGGGTCGTTCGACTGGCAGTCGGACAGCTTGCCCGGCAGGGACGCCGTCTCCAGGAGACCCTTGCGGCGCGTCAGGTCGCGCGCCTTGCGGGCCGCCACGCGCGCGGTGGCCGCCTGGATGGACTTGCGGATGATGTCCGCGGCCTCGTTCGGGTTACGGTCCAGCCAGTCCGTCAGGTGCTCGTAGATCGCCTTCTGCACGAAGGTCTTCGCCTCCGTGTTGCCCAGCTTGGTCTTGGTCTGGCCCTCGAACTGGGGCTCGCTCAGCTTGACCGAGATGATCGCGGTCAGACCCTCGCGGATGTCGTCGCCCGTGAGGTTGTCGTCCTTTTCGCGCAGCAGCTTCTTGTCGCGTGCGTACTTGTTGATCAGCGAGGTCAGCGCGGCGCGGAAGCCCTCTTCGTGCGTACCGCCCTCATGGGTGTGGATGATGTTGGCGAAGGAGTACACGCCCTCGCTGTAGCCGTTGTTCCACTGCATCGCGACCTCGAGGGAGAGCATGCGCTCCTTGTCCTCGGCCTCGATGTCGATCACAGTGGGGTGGACGACGTCTCCCTTGCGGGAGTTGAGGTACTTCACGTAGTCGACGATGCCGCCGTCGTAGTGGTACGCGACGGACCTGACCTCGTCCTTCTCGTCCGCTCCCGCCTCGTCCGCCCCGGCGGTGGCCTTCGCCAACTCGCGCTCGTCCGTGAGTTTGATCGTCAAACCCTTGTTGAGGAACGCCATCTCCTGGAAGCGGCGCGACAGCGTCTCGAAGGAGTACTCGGTGGACTCGAAGATGTCACCGTCGGCCCAGAAGGTGACCGAGGTGCCGGACTCGTCCGTCTCCTCGTTACGGACCAGCGGAGCTGTCGGGACGCCCAGTTTGTAGTCCTGGGTCCAGCGGTAGCCGTCGCGCTTCACCTCGACCGCGACCTTCGAGGACAGTGCGTTCACTACGGAGACGCCCACACCGTGCAGACCGCCGGAGACGGCGTAGCCGCCGCCGCCGAACTTGCCGCCCGCGTGCAGCACGGTCAGCACCACCTCGACGGCCGGCTTCTTCTCGGAGGGGACGATGTCCACCGGGATACCGCGGCCGTTGTCGATCACGCGCACCCCGCCGTCGGCGAGGATCGTCACATCGATCGTGTCCGCGTGGCCGGCCAGCGCCTCGTCGACGGAGTTGTCGACGACCTCTTGCACAAGATGGTGCAGGCCTCGCTCACCGGTCGAGCCGATATACATGCCGGGTCGCTTGCGGACCGCGTCCAGACCCTCGAGGACGGTGATGGCGCTGGCGTCGTACAGCGAGGCTGTGACCTCGCCGTTCTGGCCGGCGTCGGTGGACGGGATGTTCTCGTTGGGGTTGCCGGAATCGGCCACGAAGCGCCCTTTCTGGCACAGCACAAGCCAAGCTCCGGGGCCCCTCGGGGGAGGGTGTCCGGAGCGGCTGCGGCGTGTTACGTCGGTAAGCCTTTGTCAGCGTTGCTCGGTGTGTCCCACAAGTGGGGCGGGATTAGCTTCCAGTCTACCGGTAGCGCCGACAGTGATGGGGGTTTGCCGGTACCTGAGTCCGCATGTGCCGCCCTGAACCGGTCTCGGCCGACTCCCCATACGTCGACCCGGCCTCCAAGAGGCTCACAGCGGCACTCAGCGCCTCGAGGTGTCAACCCCCCGCTCTCCGACGCCGGACCGCCCGGTCCGGCTCATCCGTAGGTGTCGCCGGGACCCCTGCTGCCGGGCGCGCGCAAGGGGCCGAAGCTACGGGCGGGGCCCCCTGGGCCGTACACCTTGATCAGCCGTACCGTGCCGTGCCCGAGGTCCTCGTTCAGGCGGGCCACCAACTGCGGGGCGAAAAGACGCAGGTTCGTCGCCCAGACCGTGGAGTCACAGCGCACTGTGAGGATCCGCTCGTCCTCGTCGTACTTCTCCGGTGCACAGTGCTTGGCCAGGTCGTCGCCGACGATCTCCGGCCAGCGGCCCATCACCCCGCCGACCGCGGCAGGAGTCTCCCAGCCACGCTCGGTGAGCAGCCGGTTGATGGCGGCGCCGAGCGCCATCGGGTCACGCGCATCGGAACGTGCGCCGGAGCGCAAGCCACCGCGCCGCGCCTGCTTCTTCTGCAGCGCAGCGTCCCCCCGCGCGCGTGCCTGCTCTTTCGCCGCGCGCAGGGCCAAGCGCGCGAGGTCGACGCCGGACGGTTCGGGAGCCTTGGCTACTTCTTGGGATTCTGGTGTGTTTTCCGTCACACGCGCTCCACCGTGCCCTCCGACACGACGTACCGCGTTCCCGTGAGTACGTCCGGTACGTCGTCGTCGACCGCCGCGGTCACCAGGACCTGCTCCCCCGGAGCGACCAGCTCGGCGAGGCGCTCACGGCGCCGGGTGTCCAGCTCCGCGAAAACGTCGTCGAGGACCAGCACCGGTTCGTTGCCCTCGGCCCGCAGGATGTCGTACGAGGCCAGACGCAGCGCCAGCGCATACGACCAGGACTCGCCGTGTGACGCATATCCCTTCGCGGGCATCTCGCCAAGTTTGAGCAGCAACTCGTCCCTGTGCGGGCCGACCAGGGTCACGCCCCGCTCGACCTCCTGCTTACGGGCGTCCCCCAGGGCGGCCATCAGCTGTTCGTACAGGTCCTCGCGCACGTGGCCGACGATTTCGGGCGAGGAGGGCCGGTACTCCAGCGCCACGGGGCCGCCGCCGGGCGCCAGCTGCTCGTACGCCTTGTCGGCCAGCGGCTGGAGCGTTGCCGTCAGATCGAGCCGCTGAGCCAGCACCTCGGCGCCCACCCGCGCGAGGTGCTGATCCCACACGTCGAGCGTGGACAGGTCCATGGAGCGGCCGCCGTGGCGGCGGGCGAACGCGGCCGATTTGAGGAGTGTGTTGCGCTGCTTGAGCACGCGCTCGTAGTCGGAGCGCACGCCTGCCATGCGCGGGGCGCGCGCGGTGATCAGCTCGTCGAGGTAGCGCCGGCGTTCCCCGGGATCGCCCTTCACCAGCGCGAGATCCTCGGGAGCGAACAGTACGGTCCGCACGATGCCGAGCACGTCACGAGGTTTGACTGGCGACGACCTGTTGATACGGGCACGATTGGCCTTGCCGGGGTTCAGCTCCAGCTCGACGAGTTGCCGGCGCTCGCCCTGCCGGACCTGCGCCCGGATGATCGCGCGGTCGGCGCCCACGCGGACGAGGGGCGCGTCGGAGGAGACCCGGTGGCTGCCGAGCGTCGCCAGATAGCCGACCGCCTCGACGAGGTTCGTCTTGCCCTGCCCGTTGGGTCCCACGAACGCCGTGACGCCCGGATCGAGCGGGACCTCTACCCGGGCGTACGAGCGGAAGTCGGCCAGCGACAGATGCGTGACGTGCATGGTCGTTCGCCGACCTCCCCCAACGTGGTGCTTCCGGTTGTCCGGCTTGTCCTCTGCTGTGGACAAGCCGGCTCACCCGGGTACGCAGAACCCGGGCTGTGTGTGGATCACTTCTTCTCGACCGCGTGGCCGCCAAACTGGTTCCGCAGCGCCGCGACCATCTTCATCTGCGGCGAATCCTCCTGCCGGGACGCGAACCGCGCGAAGAGCGACGCGGTGATCGCCGGCAGCGGCACCGCGTTGTCGACGGCGGCTTCCACAGTCCACCGGCCCTCGCCGGAGTCCTGTGCATAACCCTTGAGCTGCTCCAGGTGCTCGTCCTCGTCGAGGGCGTTGACGGCCAGGTCGAGCAGCCAGGAGCGTATGACCGTACCCTCCTGCCAGGAGCGGAAGACCTCGCGCACGTCTGTGACGGAGTCGACGGCCTCCAGCAGCTCCCAGCCCTCGGCGTAGGCCTGCATCATCGCGTACTCGATGCCGTTGTGGACCATCTTCGAGAAGTGCCCGGCACCGACCTTGCCCGCGTGCACGGCGCCGAGGTCGCCCTGGGGCTTGAGCGCGTCGAAGACGGGCTGCACCCGGGCGATGTTCTCGGCATCGCCGCCGTACATCAGCGCATAGCCGTTCTGCAGGCCCCAGACGCCGCCCGAGACACCGCAGTCGACGAAGCCGATGCCTTTGGCCGCAAGCTCCTCGGCGTGCTTCTCGTCGTCGGTCCAGCGCGAATTACCGCCGTCCACGACAACGTCTCCGGGCTCAAGGAGATCGGCGAGCTCGTCGACGGTGGACTGGGTCGCCGTCCCGGCCGGGACCATCACCCACACCACGCGCGGAGCCTTGAGTTTGCCCACAAGCTCTTCGAGGCTGTGGACATCGGCGAGGTCCGGGTTGCGGTCGTATCCGACGACGGTGTGGCCTGCGCGGCGGATGCGCTCGCGCATGTTGCCGCCCATTTTGCCGAGACCGACGAGACCGAGCTCCATCAGGTGGTTCCTTCACTGACGACGTGACGTGAGGGCACTTTCGTACCTGCGTCCGAGCCTAGACCCGGACGCTGTCGCGCATCTGTGGGCATAGCCGCTCAAACGCATGCCCTACTTGCGGGCTCTCGCCAGCCACACCGCTCAGCCGCTGAGCCGCACCGGCATGATCAGGTACTTGTAGGCCTCATCCGCTTCCGCGTCCACAGCGGGCTTGCCACTGAGGAGCGCCGGCTTGGTGGACGTCGTAAAGGAGAGCTGGGACACCGGGGAATCAATGGCGCTCAGGCCGTCGAGCAGGAACGTCGGGTTGAAGGCGATCGAGATGTCGCCGCCCTCCAGCTGGGCGTCGACTCTTTCCACAGCCTGTGCGTCGTCGCTGGAACCGGCCTCCAGGATCAGCACGCCCTGCTCGAAGCTGAGCCGCACCGGGGTGTTCCGCTCGGCGACCAGGGCCACTCGCTTGACCGCTTCCACGAAGGGGGCCGTCTCGATGACGGCCACAGAGTTGAACTCCGTCGGAAACAGCGTGCGGTACTTCGGGAGGTCGCCTTCCAGCAGCCGCGTGGTCGTACGCCGCCCCGCACCCTCGAAACCGATCAGGCCCTCGCCCGCACCCGAACCGGACAGCGCCAGGATGACGCTGTCGCCGCTCGTGAGCGCCTTGGCGGTGTCCAGGAGTGTCTTGGCGGGCACCAGGGCGACCGCGGACGCCTCTGGGTTCTCCGGCTTCCACAGGAACTCTCGGACCGCGAAGCGGTAGCGGTCGGTGGAGGCCAGCGTGACCGTGTCGCCCTCGATCTCAATGCGTACACCCGTGAGGACGGGCAGCGTGTCGTCACGACCGGCGGCGATGGCCACCTGAGCGGCGGCGGAGGCGAAGACCTCGCCGGGGACGGTGCCCGTCGCCGACGGCATCTGCGGCAGCGCCGGGTACTCCTCCACGGGAAGGGTGTGCAGTGTGAAGCGCGAGGAGCCGCAGACCACCGTCGCCCGTACGCCGTCTGTGGAAATCTCCACCGGCCGGTTGGGAAGGGCACGGCAGATGTCGGCGAGCAGGCGGCCGGAGACGAGCACCGTGCCTTCCTCGTCGATCTCGGCGTCCACGGAGATGCGTGCCGAGACCTCGTAGTCGAAGCTCGAGAGGCTCAGCGCGCCCTCGCCGGCCTTCAGCAGAAGGCCGGCGAGCACAGGCGCCGGTGGACGGGCCGGGAGGCTGCGTGCCGCCCAGGCCACTGCCTCCGCGAGTACGTCGCGTTCCACCCGGATCTTCAC
>CAMLJW010000181.1 GCA_946480485.1 uncultured Streptomyces sp.
CCACTCCCCCACGATCCACTCCTCAGCCCGAGACGGACTCCTGCTGCCGAGGGCCGGCGAGTGGCGTACTGGTGCGTGCCCATGGGCCTCACTCCTCGCTCTGCGTACCTCCCTGATCTCCCATCCCCTGAGAGGACACCTCCGTGTCTGCCGCAAGACCGCTCACCACCCTGCGCACCATCGCCGTCATAGCGGCGCTCCCCCTCCTGCTGACCGCCTGCGGATACGGATCCGAGTCCACCGATGACGGCAAGCAGAACCAGGTCGCGGCGGACGCCAAGAAGCTCTCCGCCGACGAAGTGAAGATCGGCTACTTCCCCAACCTCACGCATGCCGCCGCTCTGGTGGGCGTCCAAGAGGGCCTGCTCCAGAAGGAGCTCGGCGGTACCACGATCAAGGCGTCGACCTTCGACGCCGGTCCCTCCGAGATCGAGGCGCTGAACGCCGGGTCCATCGACATCGGCTGGATCGGCCCCTCCCCAGCCATCAACGGCTACACCAAGTCCGACGGCAAGAACCTGCGCATCATCGGCGGTTCCGCCTCCGGCGGCGTGAAGCTCGTCGTCAACCCGGACAAAATCAAGTCACTCAAGGACGTCAAGGGCAAGAAGATCGCCACACCGCAGCTCGGCAACACGCAGGACGTGGCGTTCCTCAACTGGATCGCGGAGCAAGGCTGGAAGGTCGATGCCGAGAGCGGTAAGGGCGACGTCTCCGTCGTCCGTACCGACAACAAGATCACCCCGGACGCCTACAAGTCCGGCTCCATCGACGGCGCCTGGGTGCCGGAGCCGACCGCGTCCAAGCTGGTCTCCGAGGGCGGCAAGGTCCTGCTCGACGAGTCGACGCTGTGGCCCGACAAGAAGTTCGTGATCACCAACATCATCGTGTCGCAGAAGTTCCTGAAGGACCACCCCGACGTCGTCGAGGCCGTACTGCGCGGCTCCGTGAAGACGAACGAGTGGATCAACGCCAACCCGGAGAAGGCGAAGGCGTCCGCCAACGCGGCGCTGAAGCAGCTGTCGGGCAAGGAGCTGCCCGCCGAGGTCATCGACCCGGCCTGGAAGTCCGTCACCTTCCTCGACGACCCGCTGGCCGCCACCCTCAACACCGAGGCCGAGCACGCCGTCAAGGCCGGCCTGCTGGAGAAGCCCAACCTGAAGGGCATCTACGACCTCACGCTCCTCAACAAGGTCCTCAAGGCCGAAGGCAAGGACGAAGTCGACGACGCCGGCCTCGGCGCCGAGTAACGACAACCAGACCCGATGACTTCCCAGGAGGTGACGACCATGGCCACCACGCTTACCAAGGCCCCCGAGGACGCCACGGCGGCGACGCACGCCGCCCGTATCGAGCACGTCTCGAAGTCCTTCCCCGCTCCGGGCACGCCCGGCGGACAGCAACTCGTGCTGGACGACATCACGCTCGATGTCGCACCCGGCGAGTTCGTCACCCTCCTGGGGGCCTCCGGCTGCGGCAAATCGACGCTCCTCAACCTGGTCGCGGGCCTGGACCTGCCGTCCGCCGGCTCGATCGCCACGGACGGCCGGCCCGCCCTGATGTTCCAGGAGCACGCCCTGTTCCCGTGGCTGACCGCGGGCAAGAACATCGAACTCGCACTGAAGCTGCGCGGAGTCGCGGGGCCGGAGCGCCGCACCGAGGCGGAACGGCTGCTGGAACTCGTACGGCTGCAGGGCGCGCACCGCAAGCGGGTGCACGAACTCTCGGGCGGCATGCGCCAGCGCGTGGCGCTGGCCCGTGCCCTGGCCCAGGACAGCCGGCTGCTGCTGATGGACGAGCCGTTCGCCGCGCTGGACGCGATCACCCGTGACGTCCTGCACGACGAGCTGACCCGCATCTGGAGCGAGACGGGGCGGTCGGTGCTGTTCGTGACACACAACGTGCGTGAGGCAGTGCGGCTGGCTCAGCGGGTGGTACTGCTGTCCTCGCGGCCGGGGCGGATCGCCCGGGAGTGGACGGTCGGCATTCCGCAGCCGCGCCGCATCGAGGACAGCGCGGTCGCCGAGCTGTCCGTCGAGATCACCGAAGAACTGCGTGGGGAGATCCGCCGCCATGGCCAGCACTGACACCGCCGTCGACAACGAGAAGGACGGCTCCCCGGCAGCCGAACAGCCCCGGGACTCGCAGGATTTGGCGGGACTGGAGGCCGGGCTCGACGCTCTGGACTCGGTGCAGGTCGGCCGTCCGCCGCTGCGCGAGACCCTGATACACAAAGTGCTGCCGCCCATCGTGGCCGTCGCCCTGGTGCTGGTGGTCTGGCAGCTGCTGGTGTGGGCCAAGGTCGTCCCGGACTATAAGCTGCCCGCGCCATCCGCGGTGTGGGGCGAGGTGCGCGGTGCCTGGCTCCAGGGCACGCTGATCGACTACATCTGGACCAGCGTCTCGCGCGGTCTGCTCGGCTTCGTGATGGCGCTCGCCATGGGTACGCCGCTCGGCCTGCTGGTCGCCCGCGTGGGGTTCGTCCGGGCCGCCATCGGCCCCATCCTGTCCGGTCTGCAGTCGCTGCCGTCGGTGGCCTGGGTGCCGCCCACCGTGATCTGGCTGGGCCTGAACGACTCGATGATGTACGCCGTGATCCTGCTCGGCGCGGTCCCGTCCATCGCCAACGGCCTTGTCGCGGGCATCGACCAGATCCCGCCGCTGTTCCTGCGCGCCGGGCGGACCCTGGGCGCCTTCGGCCTGCGCGGCGCCTGGCACATCGTGATGCCCGGGGCGCTCCCCGGCTATCTCGCCGGACTCAAGCAGGGCTGGGCCTTCTCCTGGCGCTCGCTGATGGCCGCCGAGATCATCGCCTCCTCGCCCGATCTCGGCGTCGGTCTCGGCCAGTTGCTGGAGAACGGGCGCAACAACGCCAGCATGCCGCAGGTGTTCCTGGCCGTCTTTCTCATCCTGCTCGTCGGCATCGCCATCGACCTGCTGATCTTCAGCCCGCTGGAACGGCGGGTGCTGCGCAGCCGGGGCCTGCTGGTCACCCGCTGAACGAGCGGATCGCGATCGTCATCGGGTGCACGCCCACCAGCCCGGCACCGGCACACCCGCGCACGGCACCGGCCCGGCAGAGGCATCGCCACAGCCGAGCCGGTGCTGCTGTGTGCGGAATGGGAGGCCCCGTCCGCCGCAGGCGAGCCTGGTCGGCAGCACCTGACCATCAGAGGACCGCTTCCGGTGGGTTTGAGCCCCGAACGGGAGCCCTATGAACTCGTCCAGTGTCAGTAGAGGCTGAGACGAAGTGCGGATGACGGGCGATGTCTTTGGCTTCCATGTACGTCGTGAGTGCCGGGTCCGCGGTGGGAGTGCCAAAACTCACGACCTGACTCCTCTGGCCGGCGAGGCGTTTCGCGCGGGCGTTGGCGGATGCGGAGACCGGTGCCGGCGCGGTGGACCGCCGGGTGAGGCGGCGGGCCAGCGGCTCGGTGTAGCGGGCGGTGAGCGGGCCGACGATGACGAGGATCAGTACGTAGGCGGTGGCCAGTGGCCCGATGCGGGGCTCGACACCGACGGCGAGGCCGGCGATGACGATGGAGAACTCACCGCGGGCGACGAGGGTGCCGCCGGCTCGCCAGCGGCCCGCGCCCTGGATTCCCGCGCGGCGGGCGGCGTACCAGCCGGTGGCGATCTTCGTAAGGGCGGTGACGATGGCGAGCAGGAGCGCGGGCACAAGGACGGGCGGGATGTCGGCGGGGTCTGTGGACAAGCCGAAGAAGACGAAGAAGACGGCGGCGAACAGGTCCCGCAGCGGGGTGAGGAGATTGCTGGCGCCTTCGGCGACCTCGCCGGACAGGGCGATGCCGACGAGGAACGCGCCGACAGCGGCGGAGACTTGGAGTTCCTGCGCGAGGCCGGCGACGAGGAGGGTGAGGCCGAGGACGACCAGCAGGAGCATTTCCGCGGTGTCGGAGGAGACCGCGCGGCTGATCAGCCGTCCGTGGCGCAGTGCGACGTAGAGGACGGCGCCGACCGTTCCCAAGGAGATCAGCAGGGTGACGGTGCCGCCGGCCAGGCTGACTCCGGCGAGCAGGGCGGTGAGGATCGGCAGGTAGAGCGCCATGGCGAGGTCCTCGATGACGAGGACGCCGAGGACGATGGGGGTTTCGCGGTTGCCGAGCCGGCGCAGGTCGCCGAGGACCTTGGCGATGACGCCGGAGGAGGAGATCCAGGTGACGCCGGCCAGCGCGACGGCGGCCACCGGCCCCCAGCCCAGGAGCAGTGCCGCGATGGCGCCGGGCACCGCGTTGAGGACGAAGTCGACCGCGCCGGAGGGATATTGGGTCTTGAGGTTGGTGACGAGTTCGGAGGCGCTGTACTCCAGGCCGAGCAGGAGCAGCAGGAGTACGACGCCGATCTCGGCGCCGGTGGCGACGAACTCCTCGCTGGCTTGGAGCGGGAGGATGCCGCCGTGGCCGAAGGCGAGTCCGGCCAGGAGGTAGAGGGGTATGGGCGAGAAGCCCACCCGTCCGGCGAGGCGGCCCAGCAGGCCCAGGGCGAGGATGATCGCTCCGAGTTCGATGAGCATGGCGGTGGTGTTGTGCACGGGCGTCGGTCCTCCGGTTCGGTGACGGCGTCTGTGCCTTTGTGGCAACGGGCGGCGAGTGGGCGCTGCCGGGTGGGGTCGGCGATGCGGCCGGGCGTACGGGAACGCTCGGTCAGGCCGGGTGAGGCATGACCGGGTCGGTGTCAGTGCGGGCGTGACCGACAGGCAGGGGTCGGGCAGTGGCCGGCCACTGCCCGACCTGGCGGCATGGCGGCATGGCGCAGGTGGTCCCGGCCCGTCTAGCCGTAGACCAGGCCGTCATCCGCCGGCCTGGCGGGTGTGGATGCAGTCAGGGAACACCTGGCGTGTGCGTCGGACCGGGAGATCAGACGCCGAGAAGGGCACGGTCCCCTTCAGGCACGCTGTCACGGGCGGTGTTGTCCATGCGCACAGCCCTGGCAGCCAACACGGGCAGGTGGCACGAGGCCCCGGTGGCGGGCAGGCCAGCGGCGTGGACAGGTCGATCCATGTTCACTTCCCCCCATCGCACCGAGATCCGGAAGTGCCGGAAATGCAATCCCACAGAATGAGCCATCAGCCGCCCAATAGAGCGTGAAGGCTTGGTAAAGGAGTTTAGCGCACGACGAATTACACATAAGTAGCATTCAATTACATATCGACAGTAAAGGCATTGTTGATCACGGCAATTCACCGAATGGGTGCGCGGGACTTGGCACTGCTCGGCCGAGGGCTGAGTTGTCGGCGGCAAACTGTGAGGCGTCATTCGGTCCGTGCCGGGGTGGTGGCCTCCGGCTCGGGGGCGCCGTGTTCGCCGAGCCAGCGGGCGAGTTTGACGCGGCGGCTGATGGCACGCAGGCGGCGCTCCGCGGCTTCCCGGGTCTGGGGGGTACGTGTAGTTGGGATACACCACGCCTCCCGGGCACTTCTTCATGACCTATGGCCTGCCGGACTCCTGACAGCGATCGCCGAGCGGAGCGTTGTTCCGGGATCGGCGAGCGAACTATCCACACCGATTGAACTATTGCTCCGGCCCAAGCACAGTTGGCGCAATGAGTGCTGGTTCCTTTACAGGTGACTGGTCCCATACCTGCTGGAGTGTGGCCTGATCCGTTTTCTGCGTAAGTGTGCACACCGAATGATCACAGCGATAAGCACCGCGCCCGGCCCCGACGTCGCCGAACTCAGGGTTCCCCTTCGCCCGGTCGAACGCGCCCAGCAGCCCATTGATCCCGTCACCGGGATAGCCATTGGTGGCCCGGCGCGAGGAGGTCGCCCATGCCAAGCGGCGGGCGTTTGGCGACTGGGAGCCCGCCAGGTCACAGCGTTCCGCGCGGCGGCGGCCACCTCGCACGCCATCTCGACGTGGAACATTGAAGGTCCGCTGCCTCACCGGCCTCGTTTGCGGATTCTGGAAGCGGAGAGACCCTGGAAGGGCGACACATGTGACCGAGGGGGGCTCACCTGGGAGCGTCATGTACAGCAAAGTCACGATCGCCGGTCACCCCGTTCACCCCATGCTCATTGGCTACCCGGTCGTCTGCTACACCGGCACGCTGGTGGGCTTCGCCGTCTACGCTGCCAACGGCAACCAGTTCTGGCTCAACCTGGCCATCGCCTTGAACGCTGTCGGTGTCGGCGGCGCGCTGCTCGCCGCCCTGCCGGGATTCGTCGACTGGGCCTTCGGTGTCCCGCGCGGCTCAACGGCCAAGACCGTCGGCCTGGCTCACGCCGCCTTGAACGTCGCCGCGCTCGCCCTGTTCGCCATCAGCCTGGGAACGTACGCCAGCCACTGGAACGGCCCCGCCACCGGAACCACCCGCGGGCTGGCGCTCGCCGCAGCCGGACTGGCCTGCACCATCGCAGCCGGCTTCCTCGGCTGGACGCTCGTGCAGAACTACCACATCGGCATCCGCCTCACCGCCGCTCAGGAACGCGACGAACTGACGGTGCAGAACACCAAGGTGATCAATCTGCACCGCGACCGTGCGGCGTGAGCGGCCCATCCGGTCGCCGGCAGGGGAGTGCCCGCAGCCTGGACGGACAGACGTGAGCATCATGGCCGTGACCGACGATCGTGATCAGGAGCCGGTGCTGTCGGGAGTGCTCGATCCCTCCGGTGCCCCTCTCCTTCGAGCGCGTTTCGCCCTGCCGACAAGACCTGTCACGTTCCTGCGTCGTGAGCGGTTGGTCAAGCACCTCGACGAAGCGATGCTGACGCCCTTGACGATGGTCAACGGGTCGTCGGGGGCGGGCAAGACCCTCTTGGTCGCCGACTGGGTCGCAGGCCTGGAGGTCCCGGTCGCCTGGCTCACCATCGACGCGGCCGACCGTGCTCCCGGGCTCTTCTGGGCGTATGTGCTGGAGGCTCTGCGCGTAGCCGGCGTGCCGGTGCCCGCGGAGGTCGGCTGTCCGGCGGAGGCGAGCCGCGTGGACCGCAGGATGTTGGCCCGCCTCGCCGCCGGGCTCGAGGGTCGCGACCGCCCCGTCGTCCTCGTACTCGACGAATACGATCGCGTGACCGCACCCGAGATCGCTGGGCAACTGCAGTTCGTCCTGCACCACGCGGGACGGGGCATGCGTCTGGTGCTCATCACCCGCACCGATCCCCTGTTGCCGATGCACCGGTACCGGGCGTCCGGCGAGATGACGGAGATCCGGGACGCGGAGCTTTCCTTCACGCGTGAGGAGGCCGCGGAACTCCTGACCCTGCACGGTCTGCGACTGCCCGGAAGTGCCGTACGTGCCCTGGTGGCGCGTACCCAGGGGTGGGCCGCGGGCCTGAGGCTGTGCGCCCTGGCAGCCCGGCAGAGCGAGGATCCCGAGACGTATGTGAAGCAGTTCGAAGCCGGCCGCAGTGCGGTGGCCGACTTCCTGCTGGCCGAGGTGCTCGACCTGCAGACGCCCGCTACGCAGGACCTGCTGCTGCGCATCAGCGTCCTGGAGCGGTTCTGTCCCGATCTGGCGAACGCGCTGACGCTTCGGACCGATGCCGAACCGATCCTGGCCGCGTTGCACCGTGAGAACGCCTTCGTTCAGTATCTCGGCCGCTCGTGGTACCGGCTGCACCCCCTGTTCGCGGAGATCCTCCGCGCCCATATGCGCGAGCGTGCTCCCGGACTGGAGCCCGAACTCCGCCGCCGGGCCGCGCTGTGGCTGAGGCGGTCAGGAGCCCTGCCCGAGGCGCTCGCCCAGGGAGCCGCCGCGGACGACTGGGAGTTCACCGCCGGTGCCGTCGTCGACGACCTGGCGATCGGGCAGCTGTTCACCGGCCTGCGCAGCGAGGACCTGTGCGACCTGTTCGAGCGGATGAGCCCTGAAACCACGGGACCGGCCGCCGACGTCGTCCGAGCAGCCCGCGAGCTGGCGCATCGTGACCTCGAACACGGTCTGCACCACCTGCACCGTGCCCAGGAGATGCTTGACAGGGACGGGTGCGACCCAGCCGCGGCCCGGCTGAGCTGCGCCCTGCTCGAAGCTCTGGCGGCGCGGCTGACGGGTTCTCCGGGCAGGGCGGAGAAGGCTGCCGAGGCGGCGCAGAACCTCAGAGGGGAGGTGCCCGCTCACCTCCTGGACGAGCATCCGGAGCTCACCGCCCTCCTGCTCACCCACCTGGGCTCCGCCCGTCTGTGGGCCGACCGTTTCGGGGACGCGCGCGTTGCCCTCTCGGCGGTCGCCGGGCACCGGGGCGGAGCCTTGCTGGCGCTTCCCCGCCTGGAGTGCCTCGGCCACCTGGCGCTGATCGACTACCTGACCGGTTGGATCGGCCGAGCGGAGCACAGGGCGCTGGAGGCAGTGGGCGAGGCAGAACGGTACGGCTTGCCCCACCGGTCGGGTTCCGGCCTCGGCCGGCTCGTCCGGGCCGCCGTCCTCATCGATCGCGACGAACTCGGCGACGCCCAGGCTTTTCTGGAGGAGGCGACCGCCTCCCGTACGGTCCTGGAGGACCCGGTGGCGCAGGCGAGCAGGGCCATCATCAAGGGACGGCTGAAGCTGGCCAGGGGCGATGCCCGAGGCGCGCTGGAGGCAGCGAACTCGGCCGTCCCCGCGGCCGTGACCTCACCCTGGGCGCAGGACCATGCTGCCCTGGTCGCCTCCGCCGCCCACCTGGCACAGGGCTGTCCCCAGGCGGCCGAGACGGTCCTGGAACGGGTGGCACACCACCGACCGGCATGTGCGGTCGAGGCGGCGCGGGCGCGGCTCGCGGCAGGGCACCCCGACGAGGCGCTGGACCTGATCGACAGCCTGCCCGGCCGTGACCGGCCCGGTCCTGCGGTCACCGTCCGGGCCACCTTGGTGCGAGCCCAGGCCGCCCATCAGGCAGGGGACCGCACCTCCGCCCGCCGCCTCGTCACCCAGGCGCTCCTGGATGCCCGGCGTGAGCAGTTGCGTCGGCCGTTCCTGGAGGCCGGACCCTGGATCCGTCCCCTCCTCAGTACGGACCGGCCGCGCGCTCTGGCCGGGGGCTGGCTCGCGTCCGGCCCCAGCAGGCGCGGAGATTGCGGGCCACCCGCGGTGAAACGGCCACCGGCGCTCGTCGTCGAGGACCTGAGCGGACGCGAGTGCGACGTCCTGCGGCGGCTGGACCGGATGATGTCCACGGAGGAGATCGCCGCCGACCTCTATGTGTCCGTGAACACGGTGAAAACGCACCTCAAGAGCATCTACCGCAAACTGGCGGTGAACCGGCGGGGCGACGCCGTGCGCCGGGCACGAGAACAGCGGCTGCTGTGAGGTGGGCTGGTCGGTGGCCGCCGCACGGCGTGCCGGCGCCTCCCGGCGTCTGATGGCCGCTTCCGCGTCGGTCACCCTGCTGCTCGGTCTTCTGATCACCTGTTCAAGATCACCTCGACGCACTGACAGAGGCCGTCCGTCTCGCAGGCGGCGTATCACCTGTTCCGGGTGAGGGCGGGCGGTGCCCGGCGGCGGACGATCGCAGGGAAGGCGCCGTCCGCCTGCCCTGGGGAGCCGGGGGGAGAGCAGCTCATGCGCTATGAGATCCGCGTCGACGGACACGTGTCGGAGACGCTGTCCAAAGCATTCCCGGAGCTGGACCACGTGGTGATGTCCGGTCAGACGGTCCTGTTCGGCCCGATCGTCGACGAGGCGCACCTGTACGGGCTGCTGGCGCGCTGCCAGTCGCTGGGGTTGCGGGTCGTGGAGATGCGCCAG
>CAMLJW010000182.1 GCA_946480485.1 uncultured Streptomyces sp.
CCCACCGGGCGGCCGCCCGCGCCGAGCCTGTACGGCTGCGGCGGCGGGCGATCGCAGAGAAGAACGGCCGCAAGGTCGCCAGGGTGAGGAAGGTTTCCCCTTCGGACCGGTCGAGCTGACCGGCGAGGCGGTCGAGCACTGGAACCAGCTCCGGCATGTGTGCCTCGAACAGCTTCCGAGCACGGTCCGCGCCCTCTAAGGTCCGGCTCTCCTCGGTCATCCACCCCTCCGCGAGCGGCCACCGGGCCTGTGTATGGGTGGCCCATCGCCCGTCGCTTCCGTCGCCGACCTCGGTAGCACGGAAGGTCTTCTGCTGTTGGTTCAATGGTGCCGCTTCCTTGTGGCCGTCACGTGAGGTGGTGGCAACCTAGCTAATTTCTCGGGTAATTCGCCAGATCAGGCGTGGTTGTGAGTACGGGTTGCCGGCCCACGCCGGACGCTGACCGGCGTTGCAGAACGCCATTTTCGGTGTCGGGGCGTTTGGTGAGGGCTCCGGCAAGGCGCGGGCCGTTGTAGGAGCATTCGGTGCCGTACGGCGGGTCGTTGAGGACGACGAGGAGCTTGCGGGTCACGGTGCCTGCCTCCTGGGAACGCGGGGCGCGCTGTGGACGCTGTGGGCTACGCGTCGGGGTGCTCTTGCATCTGCAGGAAGTGGCCGTGCCAGGTGTGGTACCAGACCGTGCCGGCCCGGAAGTTGACCGAGAGCATGCCGGTGATGTCGTCGCCGTACAGGGTGTGCAGGGTGAAGTAGCCGGGGAACGGCTCGGGGTCGGCGGCGTGCAATGTGGGGCGGTGTTCGCGCAGCCACCGGTCGGCGGTGGCCAGCGCCTGGCCAGGCGTGATGGTCGCGGCGTCGTTCCGAGTGCGGGCGGGCATCATGCCGTACGCGGTGTTCCACATCATGGCCGGGCCGAACTCGAGATGGACCGTGCCGCTGCCCGGGTCGATGAGGACCTCGGTGGCGCCCTTGCCGTCGCGGTCGAGGAGTTCGGCGTAGTAGCCGTTGCTGAACCGCATGACCTCCCCGACGTGCAGGCCCCACCGGTCGCCGAAACGGTCGGCCGCACGCTCGGCGTCGGCCAGGCTGCGCACCGGCCCCTCGTCGGAGACCGCGCCCGTCATGGCTTGGTGACCGGCGCGGCCGGTATCGATGCCCGAGGCCCACCAGAAGGACGCGATCAGCGCGGCCACGGCGGCGACCAGCACGGTCAGCGGCAGCCACCGGCCGCGCATGCGCTTCACCGGCGCCCGTTGCGGTGGGCGGCGAGCCGTTCGCGGGCCTGGGTGTAGGCGTCCGCGTCGATCTCGCCGGAGGCGAAGCGGCGGTCGAGGATGTCCTCCGGCGTCTCCGGCTCAAATTGCCCGCGGCCTATGCCATCGCCGCGGCCGTCGCCGTGGCCGCGGCCGGAGGGGTGCTGAACGAGGCGGACCACCGCCCACACCACAAGTCCGATCAGTGCGATCCACAGCAACGGCATGAAGGCCATCCAGGCCCAGCCGCCGTCCCAGTACATCACCGCACTCACCTCCCGGGGAGGCTTCTCACTCCTCTCCATTGTCCGCCCGACCAGTGACAGCGGGCCAGAGTCCTTCGGCCTTGCCGCTGGGCCGCTCGGCCCCCACTGAAGGCCGCGTTCCGGACGGGTCAGGCAGGCGAGACAGCGGGGCGGGGGTGCGTCTCGTACATGCGGATCGCGACCACGAGGCCGGATACGGCGGTGAGGGCGGCGACAGCCCAGATGGCTGAGGTCAGGCCATAGACGTCGGCGAGGATCCCGGCGAGCAGGGCGCCGACGGCGAAGCCGCCGTCGCGCCACAGCCGGTAGACCCCGACGGCGCGGGCCCGCCACGCCGGGTGGGCGACATCGCCGATCACCGCGAGCAGGGTCGGGTAGACCATCGCGGTGCCGACGCCCAGCAGCATCTGTGCGGCGGCCCAGACGGGGAAGGTGGTACCGAGGGCGATGAGGGCGATGGCGGCGGCCTGGAGCAGCATGCCGGCGGTGATGAGGTGTTTTCGGCCGACGCGGTCGGACCACCAGCCGGTGGCCAGCTGCCCGAAGCCCCAGACGGCCGGGTAGAGGGCACCGAGGACGCCGATCTCGGCGACGGACAGACCGTGGGCGGCGAAGAGGAGCGGGAAGATGCCCCAGGCGAGGGCGTCGTTGAGGTTGTTGACCATGCCGGCCTGGCTGGCGGCGGACAGGGCCTTGTCGCGGGCGGAGGTGATCCAGGCGATCCGGCCGGTGGTCAGGTCCTCGTGGTGGTCGGGATGGGCCGGGGCGGGGTGCCGGGCGGCTTCCAGGCGGGCGTGGTCGCGGGTCTCGCGTACGAAGAGTGCCGACAGGCCGAGGCCGAGGGCGGCGTAGGCGATGCCGAGGAAGAACGGCTCGGGGCGCAGTCCGGCGTGGGAGGCGATCGACCCGGTGGCCATGGCGGTCGCGGCGAGGGCGACGTAGCCGGCGGCCTCGTTGAAGCCCATGGCCAGGCCGCGCCGCTCCGGGCCGACCAGGTCGATCTTCATGATGACGGTGGTGGACCAGGTCAGGCCCTGGTTGATGCCCAGGAGCATGTTGGCGGCGACCACCCAGCCCCAGGCGGGCGCCCAGATCAGCAGCAGCGGCACGGGCAGGGCGAACAGCCAGCCGGCCACCAGAACCGGCTTGCGGCCGTAGCGGTCGGAGAGAGTTCCGGCGAAGAAGTTGGTGATCGCCTTGGTGGCGCCGAACGCGACGATGTACGTCAGGGCGGCCGTGTAGGCGGAGAGGTGGAAGACGTCGTCGGCGAGCAGGGGCAGGACGACCCGTTCCTGGCCGAGCATGCCGCCGACCAGGGCGTTGACGGCGACGAGCAGCGTGAACTGTGCGAGGTTGGCGCGCAGTCCGAGCCGCAGGCCGCCGGGCGGGGTGGTGGTGCCGACGGTCACTCGCCCTCCTCAAGGGGAAGACCTGTGGCCTTGGCCCAGTCGGCGGGGCCGCCGTCGAGGACGGCAAGGTCGTGGTGCCCGGCGCGTTGCAGGAGGCTGGCGGCGGTCATTGCGCGCTCGCCGTGCCCGCAGTGCACGACGGCGCCGGCGGGTGCCTCGTCGGTTTGGGCGGGCAGGTCACCGAGCTCGATGGCGGCCGCGCCCGGGATGTGCCCGGCATCGTATTCGGAGTGCTGGCGGACGTCCAGGACCGGGCGATCCGCGATGTCCTCAGCGGTCAGCAGGGCGATGGTCTCCTGCTCGCCTCCGTCGGCGGTCCAGGCAGGCATCGGCAGCTGCCCGGCGAGCCGGTCGTATCCGATCTTCAATGCCTGCCAGGTGAGTTCGGCCAGGTCCTGTCCGGGCGCGGTGACGAAGACGAGCGGGGCGTCGTCGGGGAGCAACCAGCCGAGCCAGGTGGCGAACTGGTCGCGCAGGGACATCGAGAGGGCGCCGGGGACGTGTCCGGCGGCGAAGTCGCCGACCGGCCGGACGTCGACCAACTCGGCACCCAGCCCCCGCAGGTGGCGGACCTTCGACGGCGTCAGCTCGGGGAGAGCCGGTTCGGCTTCCAGGAGAGCCGGGCCACGCCGGTTCCTCTCGGCGAGGCGGGCGAAGTACGCGGGGTAACTACCCAGGCCACCCAGCAGGTCTCGTACGAACGCGTCCTCATCCGGTGCGGCCAGCAGCGGGTTGGCCTGCTTCTGAGCACCGATGGTGGTGATGCGTTCGGCACCCGGCGGGGCGGAGCAGAAGGAGCCGGCACCGTGGGTGGGCCAGACGGCCAGCTGATCCGGGAGTTCGGCCAAGCGGCGCAGGGAGCGGTACTGGGCACGGGCCAGTTCTTCGGCCCGGTCGGCGCCGAGGAGGTCGGTGCGGGCGGCGGAATTCACGATCAGTGAGCCGCCGGTGAACACCCCCAGCTCCCGGGCGCCGTCGAGGAGGAGAAAGGAAAGGTGTTCGTCCGTGTGCCCCGGGGTGGCCAGCGCCCGCAGGTTCAGCCCACCCAGGTCGACCTCGTCGCCGTCGGCGAGGCGTGTGTGGTCGAAGGCGCGGTGTCCCGCGGCGGAGGCCAGGATAGTCGCGCTGTCGTCGTGAGCGAGCTGGACGGCGCCGGAGAGAAAGTCCGCGTGCAGATGGGTGTCCGCCGCGTACGTCACGGTCAGGCCGCGCCGCCCGGCGGCCTCCCGTAGGCCGCGCAGGTCGCGGCTCGCGTCCACAGCCAGGGCACGGCCGTCACCCAGGTCGACGAGGTAGGCGCTGTTGCCGAGCCCGGCGTCAACCAGGGGGATCAGGTGGTCGTCGGCGAAGCCCATCGGGTCCTCCAAGGTTCGGATACGGGGCGTGTGGTCACGAGACCCACCTTCACCTACACTATTCCATGGATTTATGGAGGATGTCATGGAGGGAAGCACCACGGTCAGCACGAAGGCGCAGCTGTACGACGCGTTCGCGGCCAGCGGCAAGGCGCTGGCCAGCGGAAAGCGCCTGGAACTGCTCGACCTGCTGGCCCAGGGCGAGCGCACGGTGGACGCCCTGACGAAGGCGGCGGGGCTGAACCTGACGACGGCATCGGCGCATCTGCAGACGCTCAAGCAGGCCGGGTTCGTCGCCACGCGGCGTGAGGGCGTGCGCATTCACTACCGGCTCGCCGGTGACGACGTGGCCCAACTGTTCGCGCTGCTGCGCAAGGTCGCCGAGCGCCACCAGGCCGCCGTACCCGCGGCCCGGGACGCGTACCTCCGTGAGGACGGCGCGGCGGAGGTCGGCCGCGAGGAGCTGCTCGCCCGCGTGGCGGCGGGGGATGTGGTGGTGCTGGATGTGCGTCCGGTGGAGGAGTACCTCGCCGGGCACATTCCCGGGGCGGTCTCCATCCCGGTGGACGAACTGGCCGACCGGATCAGTGAGTTGCCCGAGGAGAGCGAAGTGGTCGTGTACTGCCGGGGCGAGTACTGCGTGCTCGCCTACGACGCCGTACGGCTGCTGACCGACCGCGGACGGCGCGCGATCCGCCTCAACGACGGGATGTTGGAGTGGCGCCTAGCCAAACTGCCTGTCCTTGCCGGGGATTTGGCATGACGAGCCGGCATCCGAGGCTGGTCGACGGCCCGATCTACCTGGACTACAGCGCCACCACGCCCGTCGATCCGCGGGTGGCCGAGGCGATGCTGCCGCACCTGACGGACTTCTTCGGCAACCCCCCCAGCAGCCACTCCTACGGCGCCGAGCCCCGGCTGGCGCTGGCTGAGGCCCGTACGCAGGTCGCCGCCCTGATCGGTGCCCGCTCCAAGGTCGTGTTCACCGCATCCGGCTCCGAGGCCGACCTGCTCGCCGTACGCGGCGCGGTCCTCGCCGCCGACCACCCGCGCCCACACGTGATCACGCAGGTCACCGAGCACCCGGCCGTGCTGGAGACCTGCCGCGCGCGGTCCGGCAGCGCGGCCGCCAGGCGCTGATGGAGCTCGTCACGCAGGGCCGCGATCCGCACGGGAGCGCCGTCGGCGAGTTCATCGGCGGCGAGCTGGGACACAGTGCCGAGGGCCACGGCCAGGGCGACGTTCTCGGTGCCGGCACGCAGGCCGCGTTCCTGGCCGCCTCCGTAGACGACCGGCTCCAGCTTCACGCCGTCGCGCACGTACAGTGCGGCGGCGCCCCTGGGGGCGTACATCTTGTGCCCGACGACGGTGAGCAGGTCCACGCCCAGTTCCTCGACGCCGAGGCAGATTTTCCCCACCGCCTGGGCAGCGGCTGCGCAGCGGGCGGATCAAGGACAGCGGATGGATATCGCCGGACGACCTCTTCGAGTATCTGACCGCGCACATGGTGCGCAAAGTTCTGCCGAAGGAGCAACGGCCGACCAAGTCCACCATCCGCGCCACCCACACGCTGTACTTCGCCAGATCCGTTGCGCGCCCGGTCAGTCTCCCCGCTCCGCCCGATGGACCGGCTCCGCCGTCAGCCGCGCAGCTGAAGGCTCGGGAGCGGGCCGCAGCGGACGCCGAGAACGCCAATGACGTAGTAGCCGATGCCCCAGCTGGTGATCTGGGTGGCGCACAGGGCACCTGGCAGAGCGGCGCGGGCCGTGACGGGTCTCCCGTCCCGGTCACGGCCTCGCTGGTGTGGAGGTTGGTCATCGGCGGATCAGCAGCAGCCGCCCGTGACGGCCGGTTCCTTCGTGCCGGTGTCGGCCTCGACCGGGCCGGCGGCGCAGCAGGTGCTGCCCTGCTGCTTGGCCAGGGAGTCGGCGTCGGCCTTGACGACGTACACCTCCCAGGGTTCCTGGCCGGGGCCGTGCACCCAGACCTTGTTCTGGAGGGCGTAGCAACAGGTGGTGTCGTTCTCCACGTCGGTGGCCAGGCCGGCCTCACCGAGGCGGGCGGTGGCGGCGTGGACCGCTTCGGTCGTCTCGACCTCGACGCCGAGGTGGTCCATGCGGGTCGCCTCACCTGCGGCGCCTTCGATGAGGACGAGCTTGAGTGGGGGCTCGGCGATGGCGAAGTTGGCGTAGCCGTCGCGGAGTTTGGCGGGCTCGGTGCCGAACAGCTTGGTGTAGAAGGCGACGGATTCGGCGAGGTCGGGGACGCGGAGAGCGAGCTGTACGCGGGACGTCATGGCGAACCTCCTGGAGTGGATGGGGAGTTCAGCAGCCGCTGGAGGCGGTGGCAACCGCGGCCAGGCCGATGAGGCCGGCTCCGATGACCAGGACGGGCGGCTGGTCGGTGGTGGGCACGCTGTTCATGGACACAGTCACGGTGTTCCCCTTCTGTTTCGACGCCTGTCGATGTCTGACGTGCTCCAGGATGACACCTGCATCGATAAGCGTCAACATAGACATTCGCCGAATCAACGACGAAAGTGCGCGGTAGTCCGATGCGGCAGTGATCGGTGGCACCCACCGGGCGCATCGCTGGCGTTGCACGGAGCGCGGCGGCCCACGTCGCTCGCGGCCGAACCGTTCACCCCTGGCCCGCCTGGTTCGACATGTGTCAACATAGATGCATGTCGAAGAATAAGGTGCTGCCGCTGCTCGAACCCGAGGCTGATGCCTTGGCGCCGTGCTGCCCGCCGCTCACCGAGCGCCCGTTCACCGCGGAGGAGGCCGAGACGGCCGCCCGGATGTTCAAGGCACTGGGCGATCCGGTGCGGCTGCGGCTGTTCTCCGCGGTGGCCTCGCACGAGGGCGGCGAGGCGTGCGTGTGCGACATCTCCGACGTCGGCGTCTCCCAGCCGACCGTCTCCCATCACCTGAAGAAGCTCAAGGAGGCGGAGCTGCTCACGTCCGAGCGGCGCGGCACCTGGGTCTACTACCGGGTCGAGCCGTCGGTGCTGGCCGCCATGGGCAAGCTGCTCACCATGACGCCGGCCGCTGCCTGACTACCCGCAGGCTCCGGACGTGTCAGGCCGGACGGCGGCAGGTCCCCCCGGCCTCTCCTGTGAGCCCGTTCAGCGGGCGATCTGCGTCACGCGCCACAGGCGGCGCGGCAGCTCACTTTCCTCGAACGCGAACACCTCGGCCAGGTCCCACTCTGCGGCGAGTTCGTCGACCAGTCGCCGGGGGAAGAAGTGGACGGCGAAGCCGCCGTGTTCGTAGATGTCGTCGCCGTGTGCGACGCCGGCCCCGTAGTGGGCATCACCGGTGTGCCGCACGGTGTAGACGAACACCCCGCCGGGACGGATCACCCGCTTCACCTCGTCGACCAGGGCATGGATCTCGGCGGTGGACAGCGCCATGCACAGCAGCATGTGCGCGAAGACCGCGTCGACGGAGGCGTCGCGCAGCGGCAGCGGGGTGCGGACGTCGTGCACCGTGGTGCTGATCCGTTCGGCGAGTTGCTCGGCGCGGGCGGCGTCGAGAAGCTGGCGCAGGCCGATGGGCTGAAGTCGGTGGCGTGGACGCTGAAGCCCCCGCGGGCGAAGTGCAGGGCGTCGCGGCCGTGCCCGGCGCCCAGTTCCAGCACGGTCTCCGCCCCGGCCGCGCGGAAGACGGTGGCGGCGTGGACCGCGGGGCTGGAGGGCGTCGCACCGTACAGCCCAGGATGATCGGCGTAGGTCCGCTGCCAGTGCTCCTGCTGGATGGCGGCGAGATCGCCGTGGTGCTGGTGCATCGGGTCTCCGGGCGCCGGTGTTTCTCCCGCCCGCGGGCGGACTGTCCAAGGCGATCCTTCCACCGGATGGTTGCCGTGCTGGAGGACGGAGGCAGTCGTGCGTCGCTGCGGTCATGTGCCGGTGGAAGACAGCGGGCGGCCCTCCGCCAGGGGCAGCCAGGCCGGGTTCAGCAGCAGTCGCAGCCCGCACGGCAGCCGCACCCGTCCGCCTCGGCGGCGGAAGGCGCCGTTGCGGCGGTGGGCGCGGCGCAGCATCCCTTGCCCTGCCAGGCGTCGCGGCCCTCCTTGACGGCAATGACAGCGATGACCAGGGCCGCGGCGGGGTCGGCCCAGGACCACCCGAGGGTGGCGTTGAGGACCAAGCCGGCCAGCAGAACGGCGGACAGGTAGGTGCACAGCAGCGTCTGCCGGGAGTTCGCGACGGCGGACTTCGAGCCGAGTTCCCGCCCGGCGCGGCGCTGCGCGGCGGACAGGAACGGCATGACCAGCAGGGAGAGCGCGGCGAGCACGATGCCGGGGATCGAGCGATCGGCCGCACCGGTGCCGGCCAGGGCGCGCACGGCATCGACGGTGACGTAGGCGGCGAGGGCGAAGAACGAGACCGCGATGATCCGCAGCGTGGTCTTCTCCCTGGCCTCCCGCACGGCGTGGTCGGACGTGGAGAACTGCCAGGCCACGGCCGTCGCCGAGGAGACCTCGATGACGGAGTCGAGGCCGAAGCCGATCAGCGCGGTGGAGGACGCCAGGGTGCCCGCGGTGATCGCCACGATCGCTTCGGCCACGTTGTACGTGATCGTCGCCGTGACCAGGAGGCGTACGCGGCGGGCAAGTTGGTCGCGCCGGGCCGGCGCCAGCCCCAGGGAGAGCGCGGTCATCAGCAGCAGCCCTTCTCATCAGCCTCGGTGCAGGTACGGTCCGTCTCGATCGCGACGACAGCGGTACGCAGGTCGTCGAGCGCGTGCGCCAGACGCGGATCGGCTAGTTCATAGCGGGTACGCCGCCCGACGGGGACCCCGATGACCAGCCCGCAGTCGCGCAGGCAGGCCAGGTGGTTGGAGAGCCGGGTGCGCGAAACGCCCAGCCGCTCGGCGAGGTCGGACGGATGCACCGGGGCCTCACGCAGGGCCAGGAGCAGACGGCAGCGGATCGGATCGGCGAGGGCACGGCCGAAGCGCGCGAGCACCTCGACCTCGGAAGCGACAGTCAGCACGGCACAAAAGTACAAGACTTCCTGAATTCAGGAAACCCTGTACTCAGTCTCTGGGGGCGCCTCCGCCGCGCAGATCGCGGCCGACCTGGCGTAGGAAGGGACGCCACCAGGTGCCGGTCGCGCTGATGACGGCGCGGGCGTGCCAGGTGCCCAAGTCGCTCTCCACCCGCAGGAACTTGCCATCGCGGTGCACGCCAAGGACGCGGACGGGCCGCTGCACGGGCGCTCGCGGCGGGGCAAAGGGCGGCGGCGCAAAGGTCGGCGGACTCAGCACCTCTTCGTCTTCCGCGATCGGCGCCTTCGCTTGCGCGCGCTCCGCTTCCTTGCGCGCCTTCTCGTACGTCGCGAGGCGCGCCTTGCCGATCGGAAGCCAGTAGTCCTTCTTCTTCTCCGCGCCCGTGA
>CAMLJW010000183.1 GCA_946480485.1 uncultured Streptomyces sp.
AGCGACGCGATCTGCGTACGCGTCGACACACGGAGCTTGGCGTCGAGGTTCGACAGCGGCTCGTCCATGAGGAACACCTGCGGCTCACGCACGATGGCGCGACCCATCGCGACACGCTGCCGCTGACCACCGGAGAGGGCCTTCGGCTTACGGCCGAGGTACTCGGTGAGGTCGAGGATCTTCGCCGCGTCCTCGACCTTCTGGCGGATCTCGGCCTTGTTGACGCCCGCGATCTTGAGCGCGAAGCCCATGTTGTCGGCGACCGTCATGTGCGGGTACAGCGCGTAGTTCTGGAACACCATGGCGATGTCCCGGTCCTTCGGCGGCAGGTGCGTGACGTCGCGGTCACCGATGCGGATGGCTCCGGCGTTCACGTCCTCGAGTCCCGCGAGCATGCGGAGCGAGGTGGACTTGCCGCAGCCGGACGGACCGACCAGAACAAGGAATTCGCCGTCCTCGATCTCGATGTCGAGACCATCGACGGCGGGCTTCTCGGAACCCGGGTAGAGCCGGGTCGCCTTGTCGAACGTGACAGTGGCCATGGTGATGGGCCCCCTTCACCGGCAGGAACGTGCCGGACGATCCGTTGTAAAGGTGGTGTCCACCGCGGGTGGTTCCGTGGTGGTGTAGTCCACGCAGGTGAACTGGGTCAGGACGGTACCCGGGGTTCACCTGTTCTGTCAGTAGGCGGGGCCTGTGAACTTCGCGGAAAGTTTCGACGGGAGCGGCCCGTGACGTGGGTACACTGCATGAGCGCACATGCACGCACAACCTCTGTGCACGCCTGCACAGGCCTCCTTAGCTCAGCTGGTCAGAGCGCCGCTCTTGTAAAGCGAAGGTCGTCGGTTCGAATCCGACAGGGGGCTCAGAGAAACCGCAGTTCAGGGCATGTTTGGGCATGAGGAAGGCCCTCCGCGAAGATCGCGGAGGGCCTTCCTCATGTCGGTTGGGAGCGCTCTGGGAACCTGCCGTCAGGCGGCCGTCTGCCCGGGCTCATCGCTGGGAACCTCGGGCTCGGCCGGGGGCTTTTGCGGCTTGCCTGCGCGCGGTACCAGGGCGACCGGGGCGTCGGCCTCCGCCTTCTCGAACTGGGGGAGCACCGAGGTGTAGGTGTCGGCCGTCAAGGAGTAGCTGCTGTGGCCGAGGAGGGCTTGGATCTTCTTCATGGGACTTTGGCGGCGGGGGAGAGCGTTGCCCGCGCAGTGCCGCAGATCTTGCCCGCCCGCGGCCCGTTTGCCACGAAGAGCCGCGCCCCCTGACGACTGGCTCTGGCGGGGAGTCAGCAGTGTGAGCGACGCCACCTCAAGTGACTTGCCGGTAGGGATATTTGACCCTGTCGGTGCCGAGAACCCGCCCGAATAATCCCCAGAAGAAACGTAAAGGGAACCTTTGGAGAGACGGAGCAGGACGTGGCCAAGAGGAGTAGCAAGAACAAGAAGCTCTGGCTCGTGACGATCGCAGCGGCACTGTCAGTTGCCGCGGTGCTCGTTCCGGGAAGCGCCTCGGCCGCAACCCCTGAATGTGGGCTGCCCAGCGGGAACAAGTGCCTGGCAATCGACAACCACTTGTACGAGAACGAGCAACGCTCATTCCCCGCCATGAACTCCCTTGCGGTCCGGCGGCAAGGGGCCAGCCAGCCCGACTGGGAGATTTCGAAGTGCGTCAACGTCAGCCCCGGCGAGCGACTACACCTGCACAAGGCCTCGGATTTCCTGGGTAAGGTATCGCCAGGTGACACCATCTTCGTTCAGGCATGGCATGAGCGGGACTGTGGCGGCGGTGAGGCCGTTGCCGACTGGGTGAAGTCGGACCTGGTCGTACCCGACGACGGTCTGCGCTACTTCTGGATCGAACTCAGGCGGCAACTGTAGCGAGCCCTCGCGGGCCCATGGGGATTTCGCGCGACACTCCCACGCCACGAGCCGAGAGCCCACCGGCAGCCGGCTCGACCCCCGAGACGCCCCCCGGCTTCGAGATCACGCCGGCAGGTGGACGCTCTCTCACTCTGGAGTCGCCTGACAGTCTGTAACCCTTGACCCGGACGGCGCTGTGATCAGCGCGGACGCTCTGCACACACCGCATAGTGGGGGGTGCAGCATGGGGGCATGGTGAGGCGCGCGAGGGACGGGAAGACGACGGTGAAGGGGGCACGGCGGCCGGAGGTGCGGTTGCCGCCGCTCGTGCCGTACGGGGGCGGTGAGCTGGAGCCGGACGGGGATTACGACGGGCTGGAGTTCCGCGAGGTGGACTTCGTGGGCCAAGACGGTGCGGGCGCCCGCTTCATGGACTGCGCGCTGACGGGGTGCGCACTCGACGAGACGCGGCTGCACCATGCGCGCATGCTGGACTGCGTCCTGTCGGGCATACGGGGTGTCGGCACCGATCTGGCCGAGTCGACCCTGCGGGACGTGGAGGTGGTCGATGCGCGGCTGGGCGGGGTGCAGCTGCATGGGTCCGTGCTGGAGCGGGTGATGATCCGCGGCGGAAAGATCGACTACCTGAATGTGCGCAAGGCCCGGCTCAAGGACGTCGTCTTCGAGGGCTGCGTGCTGGTCGAGCCGGACTTCGGGGGCGCGCGGCTGGAGCGCGTGGAGTTCGTTGACTGTGCGCTGAAGGGGGTGGACTTCAGCGCGGTGACGTTCACGCATGTCGACCTGCGGCGGGCGGTGGAGGTCGACATCGCGCGGGGGGCCGACCGGCTGTCGGGGGCGGTGATCAGTCCGGCTCAGCTGCTGGACTTGGCGCCGGTGTTCGCGGCGGAGCTGGGGGTGCGGGTGGTGGCGGGGGAGGAGTGAGGGGTGCGGGTGCGCAGGGGGAGTACGCGCGGTGCGGTCAGGTGCGCGTGCACCTTCCAGCCCGGTCCCGCACCATCCGGCCCGTTGGGCGATTGAGGACGAGGCCGTTCAGGCCGAAAGGGAGTCTGGGGTGAAGCTGAAGCCCTCGGGGGTGAAGCCGACTCAGGGCATCCTGGGAAAGCGAGCCTCGAGAGTCCAGACCACCGGGTTCTCGCGGAGCGCCTCGTGCATGTCGGTGAGGTCGGCGATCAGGTCCTGCAGGAAGTCCCGGGCCTCGCGGCGGAGTTCGGCGTGAGAGAAGGTGAGCGGGTCCTCGTCGGCGGGTATCCAGTCGGCCTCGATGTCGACCCAGCCGAAGCGGCGCTCGAAGAGCATACGGTCGGTCGACTCGGTGAAGTCCAGCTCGGCGTGCTGGGGGCGGGCGGCGCGGCTGCCGAGCGGATCTTCGTCGAGCCACTCGACGATGTCGCAAAGCGCCCACGCGAAGTCGAGCACCGGCACCCATCCCCAGGCTGTGGACAGCTCCCGGTCCGCCTTCGTGTCGGCGAGATACACGTCCCCGCAGAACAGGTCGTGCCGCAGCGCGTGGACGTCCGCGCGGCGGTAGTCCGTCTGCGGGGGGTCCGGAAAGCGGGAGGAGAGGGCGTAGCCGATGTCGAGCACATAGATGATGGTGTCATGGCCTCTGGCCGGCATCCCCAGGAAGATCATCGACGCGGGCGGTTCACGGGAGGGCCGGCTGAGGACTGCGGACGGCGCCCTTGCCCTCGGTCAGCCCAACGGCTCGATGGCGTGGTTCCCCGGCGACCCGCCACCCGAGCGACAAGGCCGCCCACGACATCACGATCACCGCGGAGCGCCCCGGTCACGCCGTGACCGGGGGCTCCGCCAAAGAGCATGCGAGCCTCAGACGTTCACGCCGAAGTCCTGCGCGATGCCGGCCAGGCCGGAAGCGTAGCCCTGGCCCACCGCGCGGAACTTCCACTCCGCGCCGTTGCGGTACAACTCGCCGAAGACCATGGCCGTCTCGGTGGCGGCGTCCTCCGACAGGTCGTAGCGGGCGATCTCCGCGCCGCCGGCCTGGTTGAGGATGCGGATGTAGGCATTGCGGACCTGGCCGAAGTTCTGGGAGCGGGTCTCGGCGTCGTAGATCGAGACCGGGAAGACGATCTTGTCGACGTCGGCGGGGAGGCCCGCCAGGTTGACGTTGATCGCCTCGTCGTCGCCGGCGCCCTCACCCGTGCGGTTGTCGCCGGTGTGGACGATCGTCTGGTCAGGGGTCTGCTTGTTGTTGAAGAAGACGAAGTGGGCGTCCGAGTAGACCTTGCCCCCCGGGTTGACCGCGATGGCCGAGGCGTCCAGGTCGAAGTCGGTGCCCGTAGTGGTGCGGACGTCCCAGCCGAGGCCCACGGTGACAGCGGTCAGGCCCGGAGCCTCCTTGGTGAGCGAGACGTTGCCACCTTTGGACAGGCTTACAGCCATTGTTGGGGAGTCCTTCCCTCGTTGACGTACCTACTACGCGCGGTGCGTTGGGCCAGTGCTTCGTACTGGGGACGAAGCTACCGTCACCCGTACCAACGCCGAGGGGGGTCCCACAGGTTCCGCTCCTCTTTACTTTCTTTACCTGTGGACCGAGGAACCCGGGGAAAACGGGTGAGGAACCCGGGGAAAACTGGGTGACGTGGATCGGACAGACACGCGACCATGGAGCCATGTCCGGTCCCTACGTCATCCGCGGCTCCGTCTCGCTTCCCGAGACCGAGCTCATGTGGCGTTTCTCGCGGTCCTCGGGGCCCGGCGGACAGCACGTCAACACCAGCGACTCGCAGGTCGAACTCCGGTTCGACCTCGCGAAGACGGAGGCGTTGCCTCCGGTGTGGAAGACCCGCGCCCTCGAGCGGCTCGCAGGACGCCTCGTCGACGGTGTCGTCGTCGTACGCGCGTGCGAGCACCGCTCCCAGTGGCGCAACCGCGAGACCGCGACCGTACGGCTTGCCGCCCTCCTCGCCGAAGTCACCGCCCCGCCGCCCAAGCCGCGCCGGGCCACGCGCATCCCGCGTGGCATCAACGAGCGCCGGCTGCGGGAGAAGAAACAGCGCAGCGACACGAAGCGCGGGCGCTCCGGGCGGGATTGGGGATAGGGCATTCCCGCGCCTCGCTCGCACGCATTCCCCGAAAACCAGAAAGACCCGCAACGAACCGTGAACGAATTGCTGTCCGCCGAACGGCTCGCCTTCGTCCTGGTACCGGACCTGCGGAAGGACCGCGGGGGTCACCCCAACTGCCGGTATCTGCCCCGGAAATACGCCAGCGGACCCCCGCCCGCACTCGGCACCGCCGCTGCCAGCACCCGGGCGATGACCAGCGTGTGATCACCGGCGGCCACGCGCTGCTCGGTGCGGCACTCCAGGACCGCCAGGGCGCCGCGCACCAGTGGTGCCCCGGAGACCTCTCCGCGTACGTACGGGATGTCCTCGAACAGGAGGCGGTCGGAGATGCGGCCCTTCATCGCGAAGCGGCCCGCGATGTGGCGCTGGCTCTCGGAGAGGACGGAGACCGCCCACAGGGGCTGCTCTGCGAGCAGGTCGTCCATGCGGGAGCCCTCGCGCAGGCTGACCAGGACCAGGGGCGGGTCCAGGGACACGGATGTGAAGGCGGTCGCCGTCATGCCCACGTCCTCGCCGCCCGGCCCCTCGGGATCCAGCGGGGGCTCGTGCGCGGTCACCAGCACCACGCCCGCGGCCAGCCGGGACATGGCGGCGCGGAACTCGTCGTCACTCACCCCATCAGCATGCCCGTCGGGCTCGGGAGTCAAGGGCAGGCGGGGAGCGGGAGGAGTCGTCAGCACGGGGAAACGGTAGTCTCCTCGCCCTGGTCGGCACATCGGACCAGCGCCCGAGCCGGGATTTGAGCCGGGACCGAGCCGGGATCTGTGCGGGCCCCAGGACCCACGTCGGCTCCTGAGCGGGTGGCGTCGCCACCCATGTCGGGCCTCGTCGGAACCGCGTCCCGCCATCTCGCATACTCCACGCAGTCGCTCTCGGTACACGCGCCGTGCACGCACAGTGGCTCTCCTCAGTTGCTCATCTGGGTTGTGACTTGGGTCACAGGAGTCATATATTGTTGACCCTGTGTACCGAGTGGGCAGCGCGCTGTGATTCAGTGGCAGGGACGCGCAATCGACAAGCGATCAGTAGGCGACCAGTCGACGATCGGTAGGCGATCGGCAGGCGTCAGCACAGACGACAAGCCAACTCTGGAGTTGCTGTCGAGGTCTCGGGGAGAGCGAGCATGGAGACCGAGTCGGAGCCGTACGTCCGTCTTGCGATCCTGCGGCAGCTTCATCAGGTCATGGCGGACATGACCACGGCGCGCAGTCTCGCCGACACGCTGCAGACCGTCGCCGACGGAGTCGTGACGGGCCTGGGCTACGAACTGGCCTGCGTCAATCTCGTACGCCCCGACGGAGACCTCGTGGTCGCTGCCCTCGCGGGCAACTCCGCGGCCGCGGCGCTCATCACCGGACGCGTCGGCTCCCGCGCCTCCTGGGAACGCCGGCTGACCATGGGTGAGGTCTGGGGCGACCTGAGGTTCATACCCCACACCGAGGGCTGGGTCCTCGACGAGGACGACGTACCGCAGTGGTACACCGACGGCCCCGCGCCCTGCTTCGAGGACGAGTGGCACCCCTCCGACCGCCTCTTCGCGCCGATGTACACCCCCGGTGTGCCGGGCGGCGCCTACGGCGAGCTGATCGGTGTGCTCTCCGTCGACCGGCCGCGCAACGGGCGGCGCCCGGGCGCGTGGGGTCGCGAGGCACTGCAGATGTACGCGTTCCAGGCGGCCATCGCGATCAGCAACGCCCGGCTGCGGGCGAACATGCAGCGCGCGCTCGTACGCCTGGAGAGGGAGCAGCAGGCCCTGCGCGCAAGCGAGGAGAGCTTTCGCCAGGCCTTCGAGTACGCCCCCTCAGGCATGGCCATCGCCGAGATGGGCGGCGACCAGCACGGGCGGGTCCTGCGGACGAACGACGCGCTGTGCCGACTCCTCGGCCGCCCCGCCTCCGCGATGCGCCGCTACTCGTTCTCCGACCTGGTCCACCCCGAGGACATCGGGACACTGCTTCGTACGTCCGCCGAGGGCGGGCGCGCCGAGCTGAGGTTCAGGCGCCCGGACGGGACGTACGTCTGGGTCTCGCTGCGCAACAGCGTGGTCGCCGACGCCGCCGACGGACCGCGCTTCCTGCTCACCCATGTCGAGGACATCGAGGAGCGCAAGCGCCGCGAGCTCCAGCTCGCACACCGCGCCTCGCACGACTCGCTCACCGGCCTGCCGAACTCCGCCGAGCTGCGCTCCCGGCTCTCCGCCCGCCTGTGCAGCCGCCCGCTGGCCACGATGCCCAGCGTGGTGGACACACTGGACGCCGCCTACGGGCAGTACGGCGAGCAGGACGAACAGGGCGAGCAGGGCGGGCCGCCCACGTACGACACGCACGGGCCCGGCCACGGCTTCGACTTCCGGTCGGGCGCCAATGCGTTGGACGTCTCCGTCCACCATGTGCACACGGTCGCGCCGGACGGGGAGACGGACGACGGCACCAAGGGTCTCGCGGTCCTCTTCTGCGACCTCGACGGCTTCAAGTCGATCAACGACCGCTTCGGGCACAACGCCGGCGACGCGGTGCTCATCGAGGTGGCGCGGCGGCTGAACAACGGCGTGCGGGACGGGGACACGGTGGCGCGGCTCGGCGGCGACGAGTTCGTGGTGCTCGCAGACGTGTACGGCCGGGCCGACGCACAGGACCTCGCGGTGCGGCTGCGCAATGAGATCATCCAGCCGATCCGGGTCGACGGCCGCGCGATGCGGGTCGGCGCGAGCTTCGGCATCGGCTGGGCCCATTGCGGGATGTCCGCAGACGCAGTGTTGAAGTCGGCTGACGAACGGATGTACGTAGAGAAACGGTCTCGTCCCAAAGCGCACAGGTGGGCGGGCTGAGCGGCAGGTCAGCGGCATAGTGGGATGAAGGGCACACGTGTGGCCCGGCCCAAGCGGGTAGGCTCGCCCTTCTGTCCACACACGCATCTGAACCGCACCTGTTGAGGAGTACCTAGGGATGACGCCCGGCAACAACGGCGCGAGCACGCCCGAGGATGACGACCCGTTCGGCTATCTGTACGCAGACGGGCAGGCCGCCGGAGCCACGCCGCCCAGTGGAGGCGGCGGCTACGGCTACCCCGGCTCGGTCAACCGGGTGCGGGCGGTCGGCGAGCGCCAGTACGGCCAGCAGGCTCCACAGGCCCAGACCGCGCAGTACGCGCAGGCTCCGTACGGCCAGCAGCAGCTGCCCCCGCAGCAGGGCGCGTACGGTCAGCCGAACGCGCACTACCAGGCGCCCGAGACGTTGCCCGGCGGTGCGGCCACCTCGCGCCAGCCCATGCCGGGCGGCGGCGGCCGGGGCCGTGGTCCCAACACCAAGGGCCTCCTGATCGGAGCGATCGCCGTCGTCGCAGCCGTCCTCATCGGTATCGGCGTCGCCATGCTCGGAGGCAAAGGGGGCGACGACACGGGCGGCGGTGGCGCGGCGGACTCGACGCCGTCGGCCGCCCGGAGCACCAAGCAGAGCGAGGCGGCGTCGAAGCCGGCCGAGGACACGGTCGACCTGCCCACGATCGACGCGAAGGCGCTGAAGCTGGACGGCGGCGCGACGACGGCGTCGGACGTCGCGGGCGCGAAGGCCGCCACCGGTGTCTATGTGGGCGGCTTCAACCGGGTCGGTGCCTCCGTCACCTGGAATGTGAACGGCATCTCCAAGAGTGGCAAGTACACGCTGTACGTCGGTTACGGCGTGCCCGGCAAGGACGCCAACGCCACGCTCACGATCAACGGCACGGCCCAGACGCGCCCGCTCAACATGGAGAACTTTGCCGGCGCGCCGGAGGGCGACTACGAGAAGGGCTGGACGCGGACCTACGCGTCCGTCGAGCTCAACAAGGGCACGAACGTCATCAAGATCTCCTGCGAGCTGGGCAACCAGTGCGACGCCAACCTTGACCAGCTGTGGCTGGTCAAGGGCTGGAAGAGTTAAGACCGTGTGAGGCGCAACAAGCGGAATCAGCCCAGTTGTGGCTCAACCACCCATTCGCCCCGGCGCATCACGCCCTTGAGCGCGAAGTCGGCGTCCAGTACCACCAGATCCGCGTACTTGCCCGGTTCCAGGGAGCCCACCAGGTCGTACACGCCGAGCAGCTTGGCCGGGGTGGCGGAGACGGCGGCGACCACGTCCTCTACGGACAGCCGGTCGACGGTGACGGCACGCTTGAAGGCCCGGTCCAGCGTGAGCGTCGAGCCCGCGATCGACCCGCCCTCCACCAGTCGCGCCACGGCCTCGCTGACCTCGACCTCCAGCGGGCCGAGCAGGTAGCGGCCGTCGCCGAAGCCCGCCGCGTCCATCGCGTCCGTGACGAACGCCACCCGGTCCGCGCCCGCGTGGTGGAACGCCAGCTCGAGGGAGGCAGGGTGCAGATGGGTGCCGTCGTTGATCAGCTCGACCGTGACCCGCTCGTCCTCCAGCAGCGCCGCGATCGGACCGGGCGAGCGGTGCCCGAGCGCGGGCATCGCGTTGTAGAGGTGCGACGCCACGGTGGCCCCCGCAGCGATGGCCTCCACCGTCTGCTCGTACGTCGCGTCCGTGTGCCCGACCGCCGCGATCACCCCGTGCTCCGTGAGGAGGCGTACCGAGTCGATGCCGCCGGGCAGTTCCGTGGCGAGCGTGACCATCCTGGCCTGGCCGCGTGCCGCGTCGATCAGCTTGCG
>CAMLJW010000184.1 GCA_946480485.1 uncultured Streptomyces sp.
GATTCTCGAACGCCTCGCCGCATATCTGAACAGAATTCCTGACTCAGAAGACTAGGTGGCTGGTGTTAAGCGGGTCGTCCTGAGTTCCGCTTCGTCGGGTGGCCCGCTCAGCACCGTCTGGAACGGTCACGTCGACCGACGCGGCGGGCGAGCAGGTCGGGCAGATCACCGCGCTGGGGTGCGCCTGGGGCTGCGGAGCGGCGCTTTGAGGACCCTGGGCCGCGCATTTTTTCAGGAAGGCGTTCTCCATCTCGACTTTGCGGATGCGGCGTTCGAGTTCCTTCAGGCGTGCGGTTCATTGACCGTCAGCTCGCCCGTCGGCGGGCGGCTCGTGCTGTTTCTGGTACTTCTTCACCCAGCCCCGATCGAAAACCTGCACCCTCGATGACATTACGGAAGCAGGCGCGCGCGGCGACGACGGCTTCGAAGCGGGTGTGCGTGCCGAGCTTGGTCATCGCGCTGCGCAGGTAGGCCTTGCCGGTCTCGGGCTGCAATGAAAGGCGCTCGCCCGCTTCGGCGTTGCTGCATCCTCTTCGTCGGTGCAGGAGGTGCTGCGAATGCGGGCGGCGGCCGCGCTGGTGGCACGATCGTCCGACTTGCCTCAAAGCTTGTTTTCTCTCCTGGTCGTACCGCTCACGGGTTTGTCCCTCGGGTGGTCGTCACGGCTCCGGCACCGGAGTCGTCGAGGTCGATGCCTCCGAGCTCGGCCTCCATGGCTTCCAGTTCTTCGCCGCCGGCCATCAGGTTGAGGACCTCCTCGCGGCTCTTTTCTCCGCGTTTGAAGTCAGCGGCCACCGCGCCGTGGATGAGGACGGCGAACCGGTCGCCTACGGACATCGCGTGGTGTGCGTTGTGGGTGATGAACACGATGGCCACCCCGCGGGCGCGTGCCTGGGCGATCAGGTGCAGGACCTTGCCGGCTTCCTTGACGCCCAGCGCCGAGGTGGGCTCGTCGAGGATGAGGACGCGGGCGCCGAAGTACATCGCCCGGGCGATGGCCAGGGCCTGTCGCTCGCCGCCGGACAACGTTCCGACGAGCTGTTCCCCGTCGCGCACCCGCGTGATGCCGAGCTCGTGGATCTCCTTCAGGGCGATCCGGCTGGCCTTGGTTATGTCAATGCGCTTGAACGGTCCCCATCCGATGGTCGGCTCCGTGCCCAGGAAGAAGTTACGGGCCACGCTCATCAGCGGAATGGTGCCGCCGTACTGGTGGACGGTGGCGATCCCGCGGGCTCGTGCGTCGCGTGGATCGGTGAGCCGGACCGGTTCGCCGTCCAGCAGGATGGCGCCGTGAGTCGGCTGGTGCACCCCTGACATGATCTTGATGAGGGTGGACTTGCCCGCGCCGTTGTCGCCGAGCAGGCAGAGCACCTCGCCCGCCCGGGCCTGGATCGACACGTCGGTGAGCGCCTGAACTCCCGCGAACGCCTTGGAGACATCGCGCAGTTCGATGATGGGTGTGCTGGTCATGGCGGTTGCTTCTCCGGTGGTCATCGGACGGTGAGCGCGAGTTTGCGGAAGTAGTTGTTGGCCAGCACCGCGGCAGCCAGGAGCACACCGAGGAACAGCTGTACCCAGTCGGTGCTCCACCCGGTGTAGAAGATGCCCAAGGAGACGATGCCGTAGGTCATCGTGCCCAGGAACACGCCAAGAGCGGACCCGTACCCCCCGGTGAGCAGAACCCCGCCGATCACCGCGGCGACGATGCCGTTGAACACGAAGGCCTGGCCGCGGGTGACGTCCCCGCCGTTGAACTGCACCGTCTGCAGCACACCCACCAGCGCGGCGGCCACGCTGGTGGTGACGAACAGGGTGATCTTCACACGGCTCGTCGGCACGCCGGCGGACCGGGCGGAGTCCGCATCCCCACCGGTGGCGAACACCCAGTTGCCGAACGTGGTCTTGATGAGCACCCAGGCAGCCACCGCTGTCACCAGGACCCACCACAGGATAGAGACACTGAACCCGTTCCAGCTGCCGGCGAACACCGTCTTCGCCGCTCCCCAGGGGCTCACCGACACGCTCGTGGTCCCGGAGATCACCCGGGACAGGCCCAGCGCCGCTCCCGCGACCGCGAGCATCGACGCCAAGGTGACGATGAACGAATGCAGCCCGGTCCGGATGGTGACGATGCCGTTGACCAGGCCCACTGCGGCACCGACTGCGAGCGCGAGAAGAATGGACACCCACAGCGGGGCGGTGTACGTGCCGCTGCCGATCGCCACCACCATCGACGAAGCCCCGGTCACGGAACCCACGGAGAGGTCGAACTCGCCGGAGATCGTGAGCATCGCCACCGGCACAGCGAGGACTCCGAGTTCAGCCGCCGCGTTCAGCCAGCTGGCCGTGCCCCCGGCCGACAGAAAGCCATTGCTGCCGGCAGTCACAGCGAAGAACGCGTAGACCGCGATCACACCGAGGAGGGCACCGGACTCCGGGCGGCGCAACGTGCGGAGCAGCCGGGCCCGGGTACCGCCGGATGAAGCCGGTGGGACAACGGCACGATGGTCGGCGGACCGGTCGTGAACGAGGGTGTCGGATCTCATCGAACACATTTCCTTGTCAGGCGGGGGCGGGGACTGGTCGAGGCGAGCGGGCCGGCAGCATCAGAGGCGATGACTGCCGACCCCACGCCGGCGTCAGGACGCGCCACGGATGCCGCCCTGGGTGTTGTTGATCTGCATCACCTGGTCGACGTTGTCCTTGGTGATGAACATCGGCGCGGTGGAAATCGGGGTGACGGGCGCGAGACCGAAGCGGACCTTCTGCGCGGCGATGAGCACGCCGTAGTAGCCCTGCAGGTACGGCTGCTGGTCCACGGCATAGAGCAGCTTCCCGTCCTTGACTTCGGTGAGAACGTTCTTCGACAGATCCGTCGTGCCGATCTTGACCTTGTCTGCCGCGCCGAGGGAGTCCACGGCCTTGACGGCGTTCTCAGCGATCCCGGAGCCGAGGGTGAAGACTCCGTCGATGGAGCGGTGAGAGCGCATCGCGCCGGTGATCGCCTGGGTCACGGTGGTGGGATTGGTGGCATCGGTGGCGGGGATGTTCAGCCGGATGACCTTGCCCCCGGCCTTCTTCAGCGCCCGCTCGAACCCGGCGCACCGCTCCTCCAGCGTGGGGTTCCCCGGCACGTGATTGACACACAGCCCGGTCCGGACGCCGGAGGCAGCCAAGCGCTCACCGGCTCCCTGGCCCACGAGCGTCGCATCCTCGCCCACGAACGTGACGCCTCCGAGCTTCTTCCAGGAGGCCGCCCCAGCATTGGCGAACACGACCGGGATACCCGCACCGACGGCCTTCTTGATCCCCGCGTCCTGCGCGTCCGGAATGAAGGAACTGACCACCATCGCGTCGGGCTTCTTGGCCACCGCGGCCTGCTCCAGCCGCGCCAGATCCGGGCCGATATTCTTCAGGTCTGCCGGCGCGGTGTACTCGAACGTGACCCCGGTGTCCCGGGCGGCCTGCTCGGCGCCCTTTTTGATCGCGCTGAAGAACGGGTCGGTCAGCGGCCCGGACACCATCACGACCGACACCTTCTTGCCCTGCGCGCCATCCTTGCTCGATTTCTGCGGGGCGGCGTCACGGGCAGTGCAGCCTGATGCCACAGCGGCGGCAAGTGTCACGGCGACGGCAGCGACGGCAAATTGACGTCCTGGCGAGTGCTTCATGGGGATTGCCTCTCGTTCCGCTCCAGGTCACAGGACCGTGATCTGTTAGCGCGCGTTAATACGGTAGGATTAGAGCGCGCTAACTGGTCCCGGTCAATATCTTCGGAGGGGATATTTTGTCTGCGACACAGGACGACGTGGCTGCCCGCGCCGGCGTCTCCCGAGCACTGGTCAGCCTGGTGATGCGCAACTCCCCGCGCGTTTCGCAGGTTCGTCGCCAGGCGGTCCTCCGAGCCGCAGCCGAGCTGGGCTACCGACCCAACGCATATGCCGCCCAGCTCGCCAGCCGGCACACCATGACGCTGGGAGTGGTCCTCGTCGAAATGGAGAACCTGGTCTTCTCGAAGCTCTTCAGTGGCGTCGAGCACCAAGCCGAAGCAGTTGGCTACGCCGTACTCCTCACGGCAGGCGACCTGGATCAGGAGTTGGAGCGGCGAGCCATCAACCGGCTGCTGGGGCATCGCGTGGACGGCATCATCCTGGTCGGGACCAGACTTCCCTCAAACGAACTCCGCGATCTTGCCGACCAAGTCCCGTTGGTCGTGGTCGGCCGCCGAGTGCCCGGCGTCGAAAAGGTCTGCGTCGACGACCGGCAGGGCGCCAGGATTGCCGTCGCACATCTCCTCAGCCTCGGCCACGAGGACATCGCACACATCGACGGGGGGAACGGGCCCGGCGCCCGGATCCGCCGACGTACCTACACCGACACGATGGAAAGTCACGGCCTGTCCGCCAGGATCCGCACCGCCGGCGGGGACTACACCGAACAGGGGGGGAGGGCGGCGGCGGAGACCCTGCTGGCCGGCCCTCACCCGCCAACAGCGATCTTCGCCGCAAACGACCTCTCGGCACTCGGCGTCCTCGCCGGGGCCAAACGCCGCGGAATGAACGTCCCGGACGACCTGTCCCTGGTCGGCTTCGACAACATCACCCTGAGCGCCTACGGCTACATCTCCATGACCACGGTCAACCAGCCCGGACGTGACATGGGCGTTGCGGCCGTCAACTCGGTGACCACCCGTATCGACGACAGGAGTCGCCCCCCACACACGATACTGATGGCGCCCGAACTCGTGGTGCGCTCAACGACAGCACCCGCCGGAGCAGTGAGGTCTTTCAGCGCCGCCGCTCCAAAGTGAGGACCGCCGCTGTTCCTCAGGAGTCACACCTGACAGGACATCAAGCCGTAGCCCCCCGGCCAATAGATCCACCCAACAAAGCCCTACTAGTAGGACATTCTCGACTGCGACCTTGATGGCGGCACTCGTACTGGACGTACCTGGTCGGCGTCGTTGGTCGCGGGGCGCGCCGCGCTCATGGCCGGCGCCGGGGCGTCCCCGCGGGCGTGCCGCGCGACCTCACTTTGGAGAACGAGATCAGCGAGGAGCCGGACGGCTCCGCTCGGTACGATCGGCTGCCGGGCTGGAACGAACCGGAGCCGGACGCCACACCCTGACCGCGACGCCGTACGCGAGCAGACCGATGGCCAGCCCGGCCCCCGCCCCGAAGCACACGGTGGGAATCAGCTCCCAGGGCTTCGCACTCGACCCCCAGTAGTCCCACCACCGCACCGCCCGCTGCACCGCGGCCACCGTCGCGCAGCCACCGATCACGAGCCGGGAAAGCCACCGGTCCCGTACGGACAGGACCGGCAGCCCCACGGGTTCCGCGGCGGGAAGTCGCCGCAGAGCGAGCCCTACGAAGACCGCGATCACCACCGCGGCCACCGCCGATCCCCCGTACTGCAGGTACCAGTACAGCGGGGAGCCCGCGATCTCCCGTCCCAGCACGGGGAACACCCGTATCCCCCACCGGTCGAGATGCGTGAAGGTGTCCCACACGACATGCGTCAGCGCGCCGAGCGCCGCGGACACGTACCACCACAGGGCGAGCGCCGGCCGGAAGGGGGCACGTGGCGCGCCACAGTGCACAAGAGCCGCCGTACGTTCCTGCCGGCTCGGTGGCAACAGCGCGACCAACGGCTCACGCAGCATCAGCCAAACGCCCACCAGCGCCCAGGTGATGAGGACATCGATCGTGAACACTCCGATGAAGGAGTGCGTGACCTCGCCGAACTCCATCGCCTCGGGCAGCGCGCTCGCCGCGTAATAGGTCATGTCGGGCGCGAACGAACCGGCTACGAGCACCGCCGGGACCAGTGGACCACGGCCGGTTCCGTCAGCGCGCACGACGGGCAGCACGGCCGCGGCATGGCTGAGAGTGAACGGCAACTGGGCTCCCCGTGAACGGCGTTGACCGAACCTGACGGTCCCTTGATCGGTGAAGCCCAGTATGCGGGACGCGCCGCCTTGGTCGGGAAGTGCCGGGAGGGGAAAACGGATTGGGCCAACCGGTGAAAATCGGGCACGAGCGGATGCCTGCGCGAAGGAAGTTGTCGTAGGGTCACCTGGGTCGCCGTGCTGGCGAGTACGGCCGAACCGGGAGATAGCGCGCGAAGCGCGAGCGGTCGTCGACGGGGAGGGGTTCACGCAATGGCGGCGCAATTCGGCCGAAGGCTGGCCAAAGGGGCGGCAACCACCGCTGTGGCGGCGGCCGCGGTCACGGCCCTGTCGGCATCCCAGGCACCGGGCGTGACCGACACCGCACAGGGCAGGCAGAACACCGGCTCGCAGCCCTCGCCCGACGCAGGCGCCGACAACAGCGCGACCGGCAACTCGCCGTACTACACGGACCTCCCGCCGCTCACCAGGCCGACCCCGACGCCCGGCACGGGGCCCTCCGCCGCGGGCGACGCCGAAACGGGTATACCCGCCACCATCCTCGACGCCTACAAGAAGGCCGAGGCGAAGCTGCGCGAGTCCAAGCCCGGCTGCAACCTGCCCTGGGAACTTCTCGCCGCCATAGGCAAGGTCGAGTCCGGCCAGGCCCGCGGCGGCCGCGTCGACGCCGAGGGCACCACGCTCACCTCGATCCTCGGACCCGTCCTCAACGGCCACGGCTTCGCGAAGATCACCGACACCGACGGCGGTGCCTACGACGGGGACACCGCCCACGACCGTGCCGTCGGCCCCATGCAGTTCATCCCCTCCACCTGGGAGTGGTCGGGCCGCGACGGCAACGGCGACGGCAAGAAGGACCCCAACAACGTCTACGACGCGGCCCTCGCCGCCGGCCACTATCTGTGCCGGGCGGACCGCGACCTGTCCGTCGAGCCGGACCTGGAACGCGCGATCCTCAGTTACAACCACTCGACGGAATACCTGAACCTGGTCCTGTCGTGGCTGGAGTACTACCGCAAGGGCACCCACGAGGTGCCGGACGGCACGGGCACGTTGCCCGCCGGTCGCAGTGACGACACCAACGGGGCGAGCCCCGATCCGACGCCGACGCCGACGCCTCTGAAGACGCCCAAGCCGGCGAGCTCCAGCCCCACACCCCCGGGCGAAGCCACCAGCCCGACCCCACCCAGCACGCCACCCGGCACGCCGCCCCCCAGCTCCACGCCCGACACCCCCACCGACACGGTGGACCACCTGGAGAACGCGGGTACCGGCAAGCTCACAGCGACCGCGGGCGACGCCTTCACCGAGAAGATCGCCACGCGCACGGAGACCAAGGCCGGCGAGGCCGTGGCGAAGGTCCGGGTCCGCTTCACCATCGTCAGCGCCACGGACGCCGCCTTCGCCGGCGGCGAGAGCAGCGCCACGGTTGTCAGCAACAGCTCCGGCGTGGCCGTCGCGCCCGCGCTCCATGCCGGCGAGAAGACCGGCGACTTCAGGGTCCGCGCCACCGTCGTCGGCCGCAGCGTGCCCGCCCTCGACTACACGGCGACGGTCACCGCCCGCCAGGCCGACACTCTCGCGCGCACCAGCGACACCGCGCTGACCTGCGTCCCGGGCGGCGAGTTCGCGGATCAGGTCGAGGTGAAGGCCACGTACAAGGGCGCCGTCGCCGATGGTGTCGCGGCCACCGCCGCGCTCATCACGTCGGCGGACGACGCGACCGAGAACGACAAGGGCCCCTATTTCAAGGACGCGGAAGGCAACCCGGTACGCACCCTGAAGGACCTCAGGACGGACGCGAACGGCCTGCTGAAGCTGCCGAAGCTGTACGCGGACGACACGACCGGCACATTCCTGCTGCGCATCAACACCACCGGCGGCGCGACGCTGACGGTCGAGCTGAAGGTGGCGGCGGCTGCCGCGCCGAGCCCCAGCACCTCGCCGAGCCCCAGCGCCTCGTAAGCCCTCGCCCCTTTGGATCAGCGGCGCCCCCTTGAGCGGGTCAGCGCCCGAGGCGCGCGTTCGTGTGCCGGGTCGGCGCGCGGTCGCCGCGGGGTCCACGGGCCACGGGTGCTTCGGATAGCGCCCGCGCAGCTCGGCCCGTAGCCCCGGTACCCGTCCCGCCAGAAGGAGGCGAGGTCGGAGGTCGCGGCGGCGGGCCGCCCGGCGGGCGAAAGCAGATGCACGAGTACGGGCACACCGGCGACGGCCGGGACTTGTGCAAACCGAACATCTCCTGCAACTTCACCGCGAGCACGGGCCGTTCGGGATCCGCGTAGTCGATCCGCCCACCCGGCGGCGGATCGAGCAGCGTGAGCCCGGCCGCGTCTGGATCGCCCCAGCACGCCGCCCGCAAGGCGAACGCCGCTCAGGTCGGCCACCTTGATCTTCGGTGCGGGACGCGCCTAGACGGAGGTGCCCCTCCAGGGCATCCCGCAACGCGGGCACGGCGGGACGGATGGGCAGCCGGTCCAGAGCGTCGGTACGGATCAGGCACCCAGTGTCGTACGAAGGTCAAAACACCCGCACGCGCGTGTGTCTCACTCCGCTTTCCGCCGTCCGGCCGGTCCGCTGTACGTCCCGTACGCACACGAAGATCGCCGTACCCGGGATCAGGTTCCCGCGCAGCGGCGACCAGCCGCCCCACTCCTGGCTGTTCCAGGAGGGCCACTCCGGCTCGACCAGGTCCACCAGCCGGAAGCCCGCCGCCACCACGTCCCGGACACGGTCACCGAGTGTCCTGTGGTGCTCGACGTACACGGCACGGCCCGCCCCGTCCTGCTCGACGTACGGCGTGCGGTCGAAATAGGAGGAGGCCACACTCAGGCCCTCGGGGCCCGGCTCGTCGGGGAAGGCCCAGCGGATCGGATGGGTGACGGAGAAGACGAACCGGCCGCCGGGCCGCAGTACGCGGTGCACCTCTCGCAGGACCCGCACCGGATCCGCGACGAACGGCAGCGCTCCATACGCCGAGCAGGCCACATCGAAGGTGCCGTTGGCGAAAGGCAGCGCCCCGGCGTCCCCCTCCACGAGAGCGACGCCCTCGGTGCCGATGCGCAGGGCGTGCTGGAGCTGCCGGTGCGAGAGGTCCAGAGCGACCGGACGGGCCCCGTGGGCGGCCAGCCAGCGCGAGCACTGGGCGGCCCCCGCACCGATCTCCAGTACGCCCTTGCCCCTCAGCCCCTCGGGCGGCCCCAGCAGCTCCGCCTCAGTCTCGTCGAGCCCTTCGGGCCCCCATACGAAGCGGTCCTCACCGAGGAACGTGCCGTGCTCGACCTGGTACTCGTCCGCGTTCCGGTCCCACCAGCCACGACTGGCGCGAGAGCTCTCCGCGGCTCCCGCCGTGCGTCGGGTCGCCTTGGATTCGAAGGGTTGGGGCTCTTGGATGATCGGCTCCCTCGTCGTACTGTTCCGTGCAGCCCGTCCCGGCAGTGACACGGAAGGGGTCTCTCAGGCCTGCGTGCCTTCGCGTGGTGCCTGATGTAACGGCTGCCGCATGGGGTTGTGCGGCGGGTATGTGACATTTTGCCCCGGGTGTGCACCTTCGCGCATTGACCCTGCCCGGCCGCCCCCGTATGCTACAAGTTGCGCTGCGGGCCTGCGCACCTCAGACGTA
>CAMLJW010000185.1 GCA_946480485.1 uncultured Streptomyces sp.
ACGGCCGCGCCGCCGACGGTCTCGTACTCCAGCAGGAGGTCGGCCAGCTTGCGCAGCTGATCGCGGTGGGTGGTGAGCAGGTCGGTGGCCTGCTGTTCGGCCTCGCGCAGCAGGCGGGCGACCTCGGCGTCGATGGCGGCCTGGGTAGCCTCGGCGAAGGGGCGGCTGGACATGGCGGTGGTGCCGCTGCCGAGGAAGACCGAGCCGCCCTGGGGGTAGCCCACGGGCCCGAGCGAGGGGGACAGGCCGAACTCGCGGATCATCTTGGTTGCCAGTTCGGTGGCTCCGGCCAGGTCGTTGGCGGCGCCGGTGGAGCCCTGCCCGAGTTCGACGAGTTCGGCGGCGCGTCCTCCGAGCCGTACGGCGAGGGTCTGGGTGAGGTAGTCCTCGCCGTACAAGTGCCGCTCGACAAGGGGCAGTTGCTGGGTGACGCCGAGGGCCTGTCCGGCGGGCAGGATGGTGACCTTGGCGACCGGATCGGCGTGCGGGGACAGCGCGGCGACCAGGGCGTGCCCGGCCTCGTGCACGGCGACGGCCTGTTTCTCGGCGGGCAGCAGCACGTTGGAGCCTTCGCGGCGGCCGAGCAGGATGCGGTCGCGGGCGGTGTCGAAGTCGTCGGCGGTCAGGGTCTCCCTGTCGCCCCGTACGGCGACGATGGCGGCCTCGTTGGCGAGGTTGGCCAGGTCGGCGCCGGAGAAGCCGGGCGTGCCGCGCGCCACCACGTCCAGGTCGACGCCCGCGTCGAGCTGTTTGCCCTGGCAGTGCACGGCGAGGATGGCGGCGCGCTCGGCGAGCGTGGGCAGCGGGATGGTCACCTGCCGGTCGAACCGTCCGGGGCGCAGGAGGGCCGGGTCGAGGATCTCGGGCCGGTTGGTGGCGGCGAGGACGACGATACCTTCGGCGGCCTCGAAGCCGTCCATCTCCGACAGCAGCTGGTTGAGGGTCTGTTCGCGTTCGTCGTTGGAGACGATGGCGCCTGATCCTGCGCGGCGGCCGCCGAGGGCGTCGATCTCGTCCACGAAGACGATGGCGGCGCCCGCTTACGGGCCTCGGTGAACAGGTCTCGTACGCGGGCGGCGCCGACGCCGACGTACATCTCCACGAAGCTGGAGCCGGCCACGGACAGGAACGGCACGTCCGCCTCGCCCGCGACCGCGCGGGCCAGCAGGGTCTTGCCGGTGCCGGGCGGGCCGACCATCAGCACCCCGCGCGGCGCGGTGGCGCCTGCTCGGCGGTAGCGCTCGGGCTGCCGCAGGAAGTCGACGACCTCACCGATCTCGGCCTTGGCACCCTCGTAGCCCGCCACGTCACCGAAGGTCGTGTCGGGCCGTTCCGCGTCGAACACCTTGGCCTTGGACTTGCCGACCCCGCCGAGCGCGCCGTGCATCTGACCCGCGGCGCCTTTCGACAGCCGGGACCAGAACCAGAAGATGAGGGCGAAGGGGGCCAGCAGCAACAGCCAGGACAGCATCCGGGATCCGAACGAGGGCGAGGTGGAGGGTGGTTCGGCCGTGATGGCCACCTTCTCGTCCTCCAGCCGGTCCAGGAGCTGGTCGCCGGCGAGGTCGACGGGGACGACGGTGGTGTAGGTGTGCCCGTTGGTGAGGGTGCCGCTGGTCTTGCCGTCGGTGTTGATGGTGGCGGTCTTGACCTTGCCGTCGTCGACCTGGTCGAGGAACTTGGAGTAGCTCAGGTCCATCTTCTCCGGCTCGTCGGGCCGCGTGCCCGGGAGCACGGCCCACAGCCCGACGGCGGCAGGATGGCGAGCGGCCACAGCCAGTGCCGCAACGCGGGTGGGGGCGGAGGCGCGGTGGGGGTGGGTCGGTCGCCCGGCGGGGGCGGGTTCGCCTGCTTGGACATGGCGGTCTCTTCCTCGGCCTCGCGGCACGGGACCGCGGGGCCGGGCCGGAGTGTGGGGCGGTCAGGAGGGGTTCTGCTGTGACTGTGCGATGTAGCGGGCCGGGTCGGCGTCGAAGTCGGTCGCGCAGTTCGGGGAGCAGAAGTAGTAGCGGTGTCCGTCCACGTCGCGGTGGGCGGCGGCGCCTTCGGGGGTGACGGTCATGCCGCACACGGGGTCCTTCAGCGGCTCGGCGTCCTGGTGATGGCTGTGGTGGTCGTGGCTGGTCATGTCGGTCTCCAGTGTGGTGCGGGTGTGCTGTGCCGCGCGCGTGGGCGGGGCCGTCCGGGGAGCGGACGGGTGCTCGTCGGGGACCTCGGCGCGGGGCGTGACGGCGGGCGGGGTGGTGGCCGGCAGCGGGGCGGGGTGCCAGCGGCGCAGCCGGTTGGCGTTGGCGACCACGGACAGGGAGGACAGCGCCATGGCGGCGGCCGCGATGATCGGGGACAGCCGGATGCCGAGCCAGGGGTAGAGGACACCGGCGGCGACCGGGACGCCGACGGCGTTGTAGATCAGGGCGAAGAACAGGTTCTGCCGGATGTTGCGCATCGTGGCGCGGGACAGCCGGATCGCCGTGGGCACTCCTTGCAGGGAGCCGGAGATAAGGGTGATGTCGGCGGCCTCGATGGCCACGTCGGTTCCGGTGCCGATCGCCATGCCGACGTCGGCGGCGGCCAGCGCGGGGGCGTCGTTGATGCCGTCGCCGACCATGCCGACCCGGCGGCCTTCGGCCTGCAGCCGCCGGATGGCGTCGGCCTTGTGCTCGGGCAGTACCTCGGCCAGGGCCCGTTCGATGCCGACCTCGGCGGCGATGGCGGCGGCGGTGCGCCGGTTGTCACCGGTGAGCATGACGACCTGGACACCCAGCCGGTGCAGTGCGGCGATCGCGGCGGCCGAGTCCTCCTTGACGGTGTCGGCGACCGCGAGCACGCCGGCCGGGCGGCCGTCGACCGCCGCGAGCACCGGGGTCTTGCCCTGGGCGGACAACTCGGTTGCGAGCGGTTCCAGGGCGGTGGTGTCGATGCCGACATCCGTGAGCAGCCGCAGGTTGCCGACCAGGACAGCCCGGCCGCCGACGGTGGCCTGCACGCCCTTGCCGGTGACCGAGTCGAAGCCGGTGACGTCCAACAGCTTCAGGCCGCGCTCCCGTGCGCCGGCCACGATCGCCTGCCCGAGGGGGTGTTCGCTGTCGCGCTCGGCCGCAGCGACCAGGGCCAGCAACTCGTCCTCGGTGAAGCCGTCCGCGACGCGCACGTCGGTGAGGACCGGAGTGCCGGCGGTGATGGTGCCGGTCTTGTCCAGCACGACTGTGTCCAGCTTGTGCGCGGTCTCCAGCGCCTCGGCGGAGCGGATCAGGATGCCCGCGCCGGCGCCCTTGCCGGTGCCGACCATGATGGACATCGGGGTGGCCAGGCCCAGCGCGCACGGGCAGGCGATGATCAGCACCGCGACCGCGGAGACCAACGCCAGGGTCAGCGCCGGGGCCGGACCGACGGTGAACCAGACAGCGAACGTGGCGATCGCGATCGCGATCACCGCGGGCACGAAGTACGCGGAGGTGGCATCCGCAAGCCGCTGGATGGGAGCTTTCGACGCCTGAGCCTGCTGCACGAGGCGGATGATCTGCGCGAGCATCGTGTCCGCCCCGACCTTCGCCGCCCGCACCCGCAGCGACCCGGTGCCGTTGACGGTGGCACCGATCACCGTGTCCCCGGCCCGCTTGGTGACCGGCATCGGCTCCCCGGTGACCATCGACTCGTCCACCGCCGAGGACCCGGACAGAACCTCGGCGTCCACCGGGACCTTCTCGCCGGGCCGGACGATCACCTCGTCGCCGACCGCGACCTCCTCGACCGGGATCTCGGCCTCGGCCCCGTCGCGGACCACCCGGGCGGTACGGGCCTGCAGGCCCAGCAGCGCCCGGATCGCCTCACCGGTACCGGCCTTGGCCTTCGCTTCCAGCAGCCGCCCGAGCAGGATCAGGGTCAGGATCACCCCTACCGCCTCGAAGTACACCTCGCGTACGTCCTCCGGCAGCGCACCGGGCGCCAGGGTGACCAGCAGGCTGTAGCCGTACGCGGCGACCGTGCCCAGGGTGATCAGGGAGTTCATGTCCGCGGAGCGGTGGGCCAGGGTGAGCCAGCCGGTGCGGTGGATGGGCCAGCCGGTGTAGAGCATCACCGGGGTGATCAGCACGAGCTGCAGCCAGTGGTTCAGCAGCCAGCCGGGCACCCAGTCGGCGCCGAAGGAGTCGGCCATCACCGCGAACAGCACCGGAGCGGTCAGCACCGCGCCGAAGGCCACCCGCCGCGTCAGGTCCTTGATCTCCGCCTTCCGCTCGGCGGCCTGCGCCGCTTCCGCCTCGGCGGCCTGCCCCTCGCTCAGCCCGGTGGGCGGTGGTCCGCCAGAGGTACCTGGTGACGGCGGCGCCGCTGTCGCGGTCCGCTCGCCATCCCCGGCGGGGGCGGCGCCGTCCGTTCCCGCGGTCTCCATCGGCCGGAACACCTTGCTCCAGGCGGATCACGTCGGGGCTGTAACCGCCGCGCACCGTCACCGCCACACGCTGGATTCCGCCGGCCATCTCGGCCGCCCGCGCCCGGCGCGGGCCGAAGAAGAACCAGCCCAGTGCGCCCAGCAGCGCGGCGGAGACGACCACGACCACCAGATCCGCCAGATTCATGGCGCTCTCCTAATCCGCTTCGTGGACCGGGTACCACAACGGTCGCCCCGCATACCCCCGCCAGGTAGGGGTCTCCCGACCCTGCCGAGAGGGCCGTTGGGCCCATGTGCGCGCCGTCAGCGTGGAGTGACCGTGGGCAGTACCGCGGCACCACCGCGGGTGCCCAGGGCCTGAAGGTCCTTCGACACAGGAAAGTGATCGCGATGTTCTTCTGGTACGACCACGACGTCAGCGGGTGGGGGTGGTTCGGGATGTCGCTCGGCATGGTGCTCTTCTGGGCGCTCATCATCACCGTCTTCGTCCTGTTGTTCCGGTCGCTGAGCCGGGGGCCGTCCGAAGACGGCGGCACGACCACGCCCCCGTCCTCGTCCCGGACGCCGGAGCAGCTGCTCGCCGACCGGTTCGCCCGGGGCGAGATCGACGAGGAGGAGTACCGGCGGCGCCTGCAGGTGCTGCGTGAAGGCGGTCCCACCCTCACCAAACACTGAGAGAGCAGCCCGCTCGGCCGGAACCGTGCTCGCGTACGCCTGCCCGGACGGGTCCCGGCCGGTCACCAGGCGCGGTCGGGTCCGTACGGCAGGCGGCTGTGCGGCAACGGTGTGACAGCCGGGTGGCCGCGCGAGTCGGATGCACGGATCCCTGCCCGTACAGGTCACGCTCTCGGCGAGAACCCTTGCGGAGTCGCCATGAACGAGGATTCACCGGGCAACGGACCAGGCGCAGGCGTACGCTCGGCTGCGCCCGGGCGGCGCGCCCATCGCTGGGTGATGACGTCGGCCGCCGCGCTGCTTGCCCTGCTGGTTCCCTTCGCCGCGCTGTCCGGCGTGGCCCGGGCCGATGAGGAGGAGAGCACGCGGTCGGTGGTGCTGGTCGAGCAGGCCCTCGCCCTGATCGCCAACGACGCAGGCGATGAGCGGGTGGCCGAGCGCGTCGAGGACGCCCTGGAGGCCCCTGAGAAGGAAGGGGTGAACCTGGCGCTCGTGGAGCGGGCCGGGGAGCTGATCGACCGTCCGGGCGAGAGTACGGCCGCGACCCGCCAGGCACAGTTCCTGCTGCTCGGCTCGCTCGGCGGGAAGCTGCCCTCGGCCCCGCAGGGCGTCCGTTTCGCGACCGGTGAGGAGACCGGCACCAGCGAGATCCTCGACGAGCTCCGGCCCGCACGCGGCCTCTCGGACAGCGGGGACACGGCGCTCTTTGCCCTCGGCCTCGCCTCCGTCGCGGTCGGGCTGTGGCTCTCCTACTGGCTGCGTCCTCCGCACCGCCTGCGCGAACTCGAACACCGGCGCACCCGCGAGGAGCGGCCATGACCAGCGAGGAGGAGGGCAGGGGCGCCGCACCGAGCGCGACCGCGGCCCCACGGCCCGGCAGATTTCACCGCGCCGTCGACGCGATCGACGAGCGGATGGGCATCAAGGCGCTGGCCTACCCGGTGCCCGAACACGCCAACAACCTCTCCTGGAGCCTGGGCGGTCTGACCGCGGTCTCCTTCGTGATCCTGCTGGCCACCGGGATCTACATCGCGCAGTTCTACAACCCCATGCCCGAGGACGCCAACCAGTCCGTACGCGACCTGGTGGCGGACGTCTGGCTTGGCGGCTTCGCCCGCGGCCTGCACTTCTGGGCCGCGCAGGCGATGTTCGTGATCGTGCTGCTGCACCTGCTGCGGGTGTACTTCCACGCGTCCTACAAGAAGCCCCGCGAGGGCAACTGGGTGGTTGGCGCGGCGATGTTCCTGCTGACCTTCCTGGCCGTGTTCACCGGCACCGTCCTCAAGTGGGACCAGGAGGGCTACGAGGCCCTCATGCACAACCTGGACGTGGCCAAGCTGCTGGGCGGCGCCGGGATCTGGTTCACCCCGGAACTCACGGACCGGGTGCCGATCCTGCTCCGCCTGTACACGGCGCACGCGGTGATCATCCCCGGGCTGATCCTGCTGCTGTTCGTCTGGCACGCGCTGCTCGTCAAGCGGCACAGGATCTCCCCGCATCCGGAAATCCCGGTCCCGGAGGAGGAGACGCCCGAGCCGTTTACCGCGCACCTGAAGCGGGTCGCCGCGTTCGGGCTGGTGCTCCTCGGCATGCTGACGGTGCTGGCCGTGCTGGTGCCGCCGGTGCTCGGCCCGACCCCGGTGGCGGGGATCGAGGTCACCCGTCCGCTGTGGATGTTCTGGTGGTTCTTCCCGATGGAACAGTGGTTCGGGGTGGCCTCCATCGCCTACGTCATCGCCGGCGTGTTCGGGCTGGTCTTCCTCGTCCCCTTCCTCGACCGGAGTCCTCGACGGCGGTGGCGCGAGCGGCCGTACGCCACCGCCGCCGCCCTGGTGCTGCTGGCCGCGCTCGCCGCGATCACCGTCCAGGTCTGGATCAACAACCCGAAGGGGCACTGATGACCGGCATCGACGTCCGCCGGGCACGACGCTGGTTCTGGACGCTGACCGCGGTGGACGTACTCGCGACGGGCGTCCTGTACCAGAGCCTGCGTGCCGCTGCCTCGCCCGTCACGGGCACCGTCGTCGCCGTGAGCTCCCTGGTCCTGGCCGCGTCCGTCGTGCAGGCGGCCCGGATCCTGATCGTCCTCGCGGGCCCGCCGCGCCTGCCGAGGCTGCCGCGCGGTAGGCACCGCACCGCGTCCGGGGCGCGGCGTCGGGATCGGGGGATCGGCACACCGGCCGCCCGCCTCGTGCTTCGTCTCTGTAGCCGGAGACATTTCCCCTCGCGAGGTGGTACTAAATCGGTTAGTTTTTGAGCAGGGTCGATGGCTGCGGTCGGCGCTCCCGCGCGCGTGGCAGGCCGCTGCGAAGGAGGCGTGATCGTGCAGCACCACGAGCATCATGAGCACCACGCAGCCGGTGGGGATCGGCGCAAGGAGCGCAGCACCGCGGTGCTGGAGCTGGGCGCGGCCCGGTGGGCTTCGGAGCAGAACGTCGCCGCCGCCGTACTCGGGCGCCGTCCGGGGGTGCTGGAGGTCGAGGTGAACCCGGTCTCGGAGACGGCGACCGTGGTCTTCGATCCGAACCGCACCTCACCGGCCGAGCTGCGCCAGTGGGTGACCGAATGCGGCTACCACTGCGCGGGCCAGTCGGTCCCGGCCCACCTGTGCGACCCGATGGCGGAACCGGACCCGCCCGCCGAACACGACGGGCACGCGGGCCACACGGCGGTTGCCGAACCGCCGGCCCACGCCGCGGAGACGGAGCACGGCGCGCATATGGCACACGCCGCACACGAGGCACACGCTGGTCATGCCCCGCCCGAGGAGAAGATGCCCTCTCCGCACGAGGTGATGGGGCATGGCGGGCACGGCGGGATGTCGATGGCGGCCATGGTGGCCGACATGCGCAACCGCTTCCTGGTCGCGGTGTTGTTCTCGGTCCCGATCGTGATCTGGTCGCCGATCGGCGAGGACGTCTTCGGCCTGGACGTGCCGACCCCGTTCGGGCTGCGGCAGGACGTGTGGGCGCTGCTGCTGAGCCTGCCGGTGATCTTCTACTCGTGCACGATCTTCTTCGACGGCGCCGTGCGGGCCTTGCGCGCCCGCACCCTGGACATGATGGTGCTGGTCGCGGTCGCCGTCGGCTCGGGCTGGTTGTACTCCCTGATCATCACCCTGACCGGCGGCGGTGACGTCTTCTACGAGGCGGCCACCGTCCTGGCGTCCTTCGTGCTGCTGGGCCACTGGTTCGAGATGCGTGCCCGCGGTGGGGCCAACGACGCCATCCGTACGCTGCTGGACCTGGCCCCGCCGAAGGCCCTGGTGCTGCGCGACGGCGAGCCCGTGGAGGTGCCGACCGCCGAGGTCGTGGTGGGGGACGTGCTGCTCGTCCGGCCCGGCGCGAAGATCGCGGTGGACGGTGTCGTGGAGGAAGGCGAGAGCGACGTCGACGAGTCGATGGTGACCGGCGAGAGCCTGCCCGTCCACAAGGCTCTCGGCGACACGGTCATCGGCGCCACCATCAACGCCAACGGCACCCTGCGCGTCCGCGCCACCAAGGTCGGCTCCGACACCGCCCTGGCCCAGATCGTCAAGCTGGTCCAGCAGGCCCAGAACTCCAAGGCGCCCGGTCAGCGACTCGCCGACCGGGCCGCGTTCTGGCTCGTCTTCGTCGCGCTGGTCGGCGGTGTGGGGACGCTCGCGGTGTGGCTGCTGGCCACCGACCGCTCGCTGGGCACCGCGATGCTGTTCGCCATCACCGTCGTGGTCATCACCTGCCCCGACGCCCTCGGTCTGGCCACCCCGACCGCGATCATGGTCGGTACGGGGCTGGGTGCGAAGCGGGGTGTGCTGTTCAAGAACGCCGTCGGCCTGGAGACCTCCGCCCGCATCCAGGTGGTGGTCATGGACAAGACTGGCACCCTCACCAAGGGCGAGCCCGAGGTTACCGACGTCATCACCGCGCCAGGACGCGACGAGGCCGAACTGCTGCGGCTGGTTGCGGCGGTGGAACGCGAGTCCGAACATCCGCTGGCCGACGCCGTCGTCCGGTACGCCGACACGCACGGCACGGCCCCTGTGAGCGCCCGGCACTTCGAGAACGTCCCCGGTCATGGCGCGAGTGCCGTCGTCGACGGACACAGCGTCGCGGTCGGCAACCTGCGCCTGGCGTTGCGCGAAGGCGTCGACCTCGGCCCCCTGGCCGAGCGCCGCGAGGAGCTGGCCGGCACCGGCCGCACCGTCGTCATCGCTGCCGTCGACGGGCAGGCCGCCGGGCTCATCGGCATCGCCGACGCACCTCGCGAGACCTCGGCCCGGGCCGTCGCCGAACTGCACGCCCTCGGTGTCGAGGTCGTCATGCTCACCGGCGACAACCAGGCCACTGCCGAACGCATCGCCGCCCAGCTGGGCATCGACACCGTCATCGCCGAGGTCCTCCCCGGCGACAAGGCTGCCAAGGTCGCCGAACTCCAGCAGGACGGCCGCTGCAAGGTCGCCATGG
>CAMLJW010000186.1 GCA_946480485.1 uncultured Streptomyces sp.
CAGCCGACCGTACGAGACCGGCTGGACACTCGCGGTGGTCGCGAGCACGCTCCGACGGGCCGGTCCACAGGGGGATATGTGCGCTGGTCCTCGCCGTACAGAGCTGACCATGCGTCGCCATGAAGAACGCGGGGCAGGGATATAGGAGACGCATCGATAGATAACGGTCGGTGGTCCCAATTGCTCGTTGCCGCAACCCAGTTCGAGAGGAACAATCGGAGCTGCGCCCCGCGCCGGCCCATCCAGGGCCGCCCGTAAGGGCTGTGCCGCGGTGCGCCCCCCCCTGTCCGACCCCCGCCCGCAGTATGGGCGCGTAGCCGAAGGGAAGACCGTGACCTTCGGATTCGCTCCGCCCCCGGCATCGTCGATGTCGACGTCCGCCACTCCCACCAACCCACTGGCCCGAATGCTCGAACCCGCCGAGTGGGCCGCCGCGGGGATTCCGCTGCTGCGCAATCCCCGGGAGGTCGTCAGCGGGCTGCACTCCCGGCATCGGCCCCGGCCCGCGACCGCGGTCGTAGCTGTCCTCGATCCGGACGAACGGCTGAGGGCGAGCGCGTCGTTCACCCGGCGCCCGGCTCCGGCCGACGGCTGGATGTTCCGCAATTCGCTGCTCGCACAGCTGCGCCGGGTCATCCCGCACGACCTGCGGCGCCGCACCCCGGTGCGCACCGCGGTACTGCTCTACTGCCGTGAGGGCGACGCGCGTTGGACGGAGGAGGACGGGGCATGGATGTGGGGGCTACGGGACGCATGCACACTGCATGGGCTGCGCTGCGGGGCGTACATCACGCTGACGAGTGACGGGTGGCAGGTGCTGGGCGAGGGACGCGGCGGGCGGCGTCCCCACGCGGATTCACCGCCGGAGTCCTTCGCGTCCTTCGCCGCGGCCGACACGCCGCAGCCGCGCGCCGGCGGCGCCGCCTCGCAAGTCCTGCGCCGCGCGGCGGCACGCTGAGCCGGCGAACGTCACCGAACGCCACCGAACGCCACTGTCCCATGACCCCACGGCGCCCGTGCCGGCGTGTCCCCCGTGCCGGCCTCGTCGAACCGTCCATGTGCCGCCTGCTCTCGCGGCGGCACCCCGTCCTCCCAGGGAGACCGGGTCAGACCCCCGCGCCCAGCACCAAGTTGATCGTCTGCGGGTCACCGCAGACGATCAACAGGGCACCGGCTCGGCCGAGCGCCATCGGCAGGGCTGTGGCGGCGGCAGTGTCGGGTCCACCGTTGACGGCGACGACGACCACGGGACGTGATGTGGCACGACCTGCGACGGAGGCATCGGCGTAGAAGACGTCGTCGCCCGCGTCGTGCTGTGCCCAGTACGACGCTTCGCCGAAGGACAACTCGTGCCGGGCCCACGGGTGCGGTTCACCGGTGGTGATCACCAGCACCTCGCCAGGGGCACGGCCCGACTCAAGAAGCAGGTCGACCGCTTCCTCGGCGGCGTCCAGCGCCCCCTCGGCCGAGGCCGGGATCAGCTGGATCTGCGGAGTCGAGGTAGCGGCGGGGACGGCCGGAGCGGACGGCCCCGGCTTGGCCACGGGCGTGCCGCGCGGCGTGCGTTGCGTCGGCGGCATCGTCCGGGCAGGACCCGGGCGACCAGGACGCGAAGGAGTCGAGGGACGGGGGCCGGGTACAGGGCGGGGGGTCGGCGCGTTACGGCCGCTGGCCGGAGTTACGCGGGGACCCTGGGCACTCTCGTGAATCTGAGGCTCCTCGGGAAGGAGAGGCATGGCTGATTTTTATCAAACTCCGACGCGAATCGCGTCGGCGGGTGGCACATGAGTGCGATCGAAACCGTCAGAAATCGAAGCCAAGCTGACCCTCGATTTCCGGAACGCTTCCGTTCGCCCAGCTGCGGACCTTCTTGAGGTGCCGCCACTGGGGCAGCGCATCAAGATACGCCCACGACAGCCGGTGGTACGGGGTGGGGCCCCGCAACTCCAACGCGGCCTTGTGCACCGGTGACGGATACCCGGCGTTGGTCGCAAAACCGAAGTCTGCATGGTCGATGCCCAGTTCGGCCATCATTTTGTCGCGCTCGACCTTGGCGATCACCGAGGCCGCCGCGACAGCCACACACCTCTGGTCACCTTTGATCACCGTTCGAACCTGCCACGGGCTGCCGAGATAGTCGTACTTCCCGTCGAGTATGACCGCGTCGGGGCGGACCGGCAGGGCGTCCAAGGCGCGTACGGCGGCGAGCCGCAGCGCGGCCGTCATCCCCAGGTCGTCGATCTCCTCCGGACAGGCGTGCCCCAGGGCGTACGACGTCACCCACTTCGTCAGTTCCTCAGCGATCTCGGTGCGCCGCTTGATGGTGAGGAGCTTGGAGTCGGTGAGGCCTTCAGGCGGGCGGCGCAGTCCCGTGACCGCCGCGCAGACGGTGACCGGGCCGGCCCACGCGCCACGCCCCACCTCGTCGACACCGGCAATGACCTTCGCTCCCGTGGTGGCGCGCAAGGAGCGCTCGACGGTGTGGGTGGGTGCTTCGTACGGCATGGCGCCCTTAGCGTACGCCGCCCCGGCCCCGGCCCGACACCCAGGTTTCCCCGGGCAACCCCCGAGCGCACCGTCGGCCCCCTCATGCTCCGTTCGGCCGCAGCGGCGGAACCATCACCTGATCGATCAACTCTTCAAGGTCCTTTACGCTCCATTCAACATGCGCACGGACTTGGAGCGGTACATCATCATCACCGGAATGGCGTCGGAGACATCCATGTTCGCGGCGTTGGGCCGCTAAGCAACTCCTCAGCGGTACATGTGCTCGTCGCCGAGCCGAACGCACTCACGCAAGTCCGCCTCGGCCGACAGCGGCCGGTCATCCAGAATGCTGCGGGCGCGGGCCTCGCCCCAGCTGGTGGCGAACCAGGCTTCGTCCTCCTCCAGGTCCCTCGCGATGGACTCGAGAGCGCAGGAACGAAGTGGCTCCTTGAGCTCGTCCAGGGCAGGTACGGCGTCCGCCGACAAGCCGCGCGCGTAATCGAGGTCGAACCTGCCGCTGGCCTCGTACCGTTGAACGTTGCGCTCGGCGACCAGACCGTCCGGCGACGCGAGCCCGAAGACGAGCACACCCGTGGCGGCACTGGCCAAGACAGCCCGCGGCAGCCAGCGGGCGCCCCACACGCCGGCCGCCATGATCAGCACGATGACCAGGCCGAGCCAGAGCTCCACGGCCACCACCGAGATCCTCAGTCGCGTCAGCCCATACGCCTCCACATACATGTGCATACGCCGCACCGCCGATGCCACGACAACGAGCGTGAGGACACAGAGAGTTCCCAGGACGGCACGTACGAGCGTCCGGTCGCGCGCACCGTCTCGCGGGGCCCAGCGCAGGGCGACGACGATGACGAGCAGGGTGAGCAGCGTGACCAGGAGCAGCTGCCAGAAGCCCTGGCGCGCGTACTCGGCGTACGTCTGGCCGGTTTTCTCGAGCACGGCGTCGTATCCGCCGAACAGTACGGCGACTTGGACAGCGTTGAAGGCCGCGAAGAGCATCACGAGCACGATCAGGGGCAGCGCCCACTCGACACGGCCACGGGCCCGGCCAGGGCGTATCTCGAGGCGGTCCCACTGGACTGGCGCGGCGGCCGTGTGTGCGGCCGCGAGCGCCCCGACCAGGCCGAGCACGAACAGTACGGCGCGCCAGGGACCTCCAAAGTCAGAGGCGTCCGGCAAGAGGCCGCCGAGCAGATCGGCGAAGGCGGCGTCGGCCCCGGCGAACAGCGCACCGAAGACCAGCAGCAGGACCGCCGCCACCGCGATCGCGCGCAACACCGGGCCCAGCGTGCCCCGGGCGCCGCCGGACCGATCACGCACGCCGCGCCAGCCCCAGGCGGGGCCGGTGAGGACGGCGGTGTAGAGACCGATCGGGCCGAACAGCACGCCGGGCCAGGTACGGCCTCCGTGCAGGGCGAGGGAACCAGCGGCCACGGCCGTGACCGTGGCGAGGAACGACGGCCAGTCGGCATCGCGCAGAGCCGGCACGGCCAACAGGGCGAGCCCGCCGATGCCCCATACGAACGTCCATCGGCGCGGACGACGGCCGGCCGCCTGGGCGGCCCAGTACGCGGCGAGCGCGGCCGGAATCGCCACCAACAGGAGGTTGAGGGCCAGTCCGTCGCCGAGCAGGAGCATGCTGAGTACGCCGGTGGTCAGGGCGGCCCAGAGTGTGGCCGGACGGACAGGGGCCGGGGACTCCGTCTTAAGGTCGGCGAACCACCGGGTGGACTCGGCGACCGGGTACTCCGCCTCGGGGTCGTCCTCTTCGGGGTCGTCCTCTTCGGAGCCAGCCCGGCCGGACGTGTCCTTCGGCGGCACCTTGCCGGAGTAGGACACAGGGGTGGCGTCTTCGGGTTCATCGGCGCCGGCGGAGGGCTTCCGGGGCGCGGCAGCGACGCGCCTCAAAGCGTCCGCTCCCGTGCCCCGGCCGGCATCACCTTCAGCCGTACACCCAGCAGCACCACCTCCGATGGACTGCCCACCGGCCTTTCCCTCGGCAACGGCCTTCCCATCGGCGACCGCCCCCTCGTCTGCTCCCGACCCAATCGACTCGGCCTCGGACGGCGTGTCGGACACGGGACCCCCTCCCGACCGGTCCGCACACGGCGCGCAGCACGTGGCCGCGGTGGAACCATGGGACCGGTGTCTCGTCGTTGCCGGCCCGGATGATCAACGAGCGGCGTGGCGGAAAGGGTATGCCGCGGACATCCGACGAAACGGGGCGCGTGGACTCTGTGGCAGGTCTGTGACACTGGCGGACGCTTGCGCCGGGAGGAAACGGGCCACACAGGCGCGTGCTCGCGATCCTACCCGGTGACTCCGTACGGTTTCGGATCACGCCAGCGGTCGAACGACCGGTCAAGCGTGTACTTGCCGTCCTCCCCGAGAACGAGCATCCGCATCTCCCCGTTCCCGGGATTCTGCAGTGATTCGAACTCCGCGACCGACCAGTGGAACCAGCGCATGCAGAACAGCCGCATGGCCAGGCCATGGGTCACCAGGAGCACGTTCGGCGGGTGGTCGGGCGCCTCGAAACTGCGGAACAGGCTCTCCAGGAAGTTGCCGACACGGTCGTACACATCGGCGCCGGACTCCCCCTGGAGGAAACGGTAGAAGAAGTGCCCGTACGCGTCGCGGTACGCCTTCTGGAGGCGTACGTCGTCCCGGTCCTGCCAGTTTCCCCAGTCCTGCTCGCGCAGCCGCGGCTCCTCACGTATACGCACCAGTTCGGGGTCGAGATGGAAGGCGCGGAATGTCTCATGCGTACGGCGGTATGGCGACACGTAAACGCTTACACGCTCTCGGCCGAACAGCTCTCTCAGCCGCTTGCCGGTCTCCTCCGCCTGCCGCCACCCCGTTTCGGTGAGCGCCAGTGCGTGGTCGGGTTCGCTTTCGTACACGGTGTCATCGGCATTGCCCGCCGACTCGCCGTGCCGGACGAGGACGATGCGCCGTGGTCGTGCCATGCCAAAACCCTAGATCGGATCGGGGCAGATCGAGCACCGTACGGTCTCCATACGGCGCAGGTCACACAAGTGCGGTTACGCGGCCGCTCAGACGCCGCCGCTTCAGACCGTCCAGCTCGGTTCCAGCTCCACGACGTCGCCTGCGAGGGCCGCGACGTCCGCCTCTGTCTGGGCCCGCAGGGCGAGCCGCTCGACGCGCTCGGCGCGGTACTTGCCGTGCTCGGCGGCCGACTGCCACATCGACAGGACCAGGAACTCATGTCCGGGCGCTTCACCGAACAGCCCGCGCACCATGCCGGGCGAACCGGCCATAGCGGGATTCCACACCTTCTCCTGCATCAGCGCGAAGTGCTCGGCCCGTTCTTCGTGGGCTCGGCAGTGCGCCACACGCACCAGGTCGGCGTCTGTGAAGCGCGGCTCGAAACCGGTCTTCACATCGAACCGGTGATCGAAGAGTTTGATATGTGGATCCTTGAACGTGCCGGACTGCGCGGCCGCCAGCCGGTCATGGGAGCGGGCCATGAAGGAGTCGTAGAACGCACGGCTCTCCCAGAAGGCGAAGATGTGGGCCACTCCGGGCCGCCCCCGGCTCCAGCCCCCGCCCTGCCCCCGGAACCCCGGCTCCCCTAGAAGCCCCGCCCATTTCCGCTGCCCCCGCTCAAAACCGCGGCGGTCCACCACGGTGCAGCGAATCCACTTGACCAGCACCGCGCCATCGTAAGGCCACGGAACGTGGCTTCGGTCACCCTCCGGCGGAGTACGCCCGCGCGAACGCCCCCACATGCGTGGCACGATGGGCAACACGCCTCAATTGCCCGGCAGTTGGGGCGACTGACACAGGGGACCAGGAGGGGAGATCAAGTGAACGGCCTCAACAAGGGCATCAACAAGGTCGAGGTCGCGGTGAAGTGGGACCCGAGTCCCGCCGGCGAGCCGCCCAGTGATCTCGACCTCGTCGCCGCGACCTACCTGGCGACCGACACGCACCAAAACCCTGCCTACGTAGTGCACTTCGACAGCCGCTCCCCGGACGGCACCGTCTATATCAACCGGGACAGCAAGGACGGCAAGGGCTTCGGCTGGGACGAGGTGATGACCCTGGAGCTCAGCCGTCTCGACAAGCGGTACGCGCGCGTGGTCGTCGGCGTCGCCATCCAGCAGGGCACCGGACACAAGACCTTCGTCGGAGTGCATAACCCCTCTTTGCGCATCAGCGAGGGCTACACCGTCCTGGCCCAGGACGACTTCGCCAGCGTGCTGGGAGCAACGGCAACGACAGTCGCCGAGTTCGTACGCGACGATTCCGGAGAGTGGGTCTTCCATCCCGGCGTCCGCGGCTTCGACACGGACCCGGCATCCTTCGCCACGTCCATGGGCCGCCGCGAGTCCTGACCCACTCACGCCGAAGGGGGCTGCACGGCCGGTGGCCGTACAGCCCCTCACGGTACGTGGATCAGCTGCAGCCGCTGGTGGAGCCGCAGCCCTCGCAGATATAGCAGGACCCGGCCCGCTGCATCTTCGTCCCGCAGGAGAAGCACAGGGGAGCGTCCGCCTGGATGCCCAGCTGCATCTCCACCAGTTCGGCACTGGTGTGCGCCTGTTGCGGGGCGGGCTCGGCCGCCTCGACCTCGGCCTTCGGGGTGATGACGGCCTTCAGCTCCTGCGCACGGGGCGCTGACTGGGCAAGGCCCTCGACGTCGACCTCGTCGTCGGTCGGCTCGTAGGAACCCGTCTCCAGGTGGCGCTGACGCTCCTCGGCGGAGTGGATACCGAGCGCGGAGCGGGTCTCGAAGGGCAGGAAGTCGAGAGCCAGGCGGCGGAAGATGTAGTCGACGATCGACTGCGCCATCCGCACGTCCGGGTCGTCCGTCATGCCGGCCGGCTCGAAGCGCATGTTGGTGAACTTCGAGACATACGTCTCCAGGGGCACGCCGTACTGCAGGCCTACGGAGACGGCGATCGAGAAGGCATCCATCATGCCGGCGAGGGTGGAGCCCTGCTTGGACATCTTCAGGAAGACCTCGCCGAGACCGTCGTCCGGGTAGGAGTTGGCGGTCATGTAGCCCTCGGCGCCGCCCACCGTGAAGGAGGTGGTAATGCCGGGACGGCCCTTGGGAAGGCGCTTGCGGACCGGTCGGTACTCGACGACCTTCTCGACGGCCTCACGGATCGTCGCCTCGGTCTTCGCGGTCACCTCGGCCTTCTCGTCCTCCTTCTTCTTGGCGGAGAGGGGCTGGCCGACCTTGCAGTTGTCGCGGTAGATGGCGAGCGCCTTGACGCCCAGCTTCCAGGCCTCGAAGTAGATCTCCTCGACCTCCTCGACGGTCGCCGACTCCGGCATGTTGACCGTCTTGGAGAGCGCGCCGGAGATCCACGGCTGGATCGCGGCCATCATGCGGACGTGGCCCATCGCGGAGATGGACCGCTCACCCATGGCGCAGTCGAAGACCTCGTAGTGCTCGGGCCTGAGGCCGGGGGCGTCGAGGACATTGCCGTGATCGGCGATGTGGGCGACGATCGCCTCGATCTGCTCCTCCTGGTAGCCCAGGCGGCGCAGTGCCTGTGGCACGGTGCCGTTGACGATCTGCATCGAGCCGCCGCCGACCAGCTTCTTGAACTTGACCAGCGCGAGGTCGGGCTCCAGCCCGGTGGTGTCGCAGGACATCGCCAGACCGATGGTGCCGGTGGGAGCGATGACGGACGCCTGCGAGTTACGGAAGCCGTTCTTCTCGCCGAGGCGGAGCACGTCCTGCCAGGCCTCCGTGGCGGCGGCCCAGATCGGGCTGTCCAGGTCGTCCATGCGGACGGCCACGGCGTTGGCGTCGGAGTGCTGCTTCATGACGCGCTGGTGCGGCAGCGCGTTGCGGGCGTAGCCGTCGTACGGACCGACGACAGCGGCGAGCTCCGCGGAACGCTTGTACGACGTGCCCGTCATCAGGGAGGTGATGGCACCGGCGAGGGCCCGGCCGCCGTCGGAGTCGTACGCGTGCCCGGTCGCCATCAGGAGGGCGCCGAGGTTGGCGTAGCCGACGCCCAGCTGACGGAAGGCGCGGGTGTTCTCACCGATCTTCCGGGTCGGGAAGTCCGCGAAGCAGATGGAGATGTCCATCGCCGTGATGACCAGCTCGACGACCTTCGAGAAGCGCCCGACTTCGAAGGACTGGTTGCCCAGGCCGTCGTCCTTCAGGAACTTCATCAGGTTCAGCGAGGCGAGGTTGCAGGACGTGTTGTCCAGGTGCATGTACTCGCTGCACGGGTTCGAACCGTTGATCCGGCCCGACTCCGGGCACGTGTGCCAGTGGTTGATGGTGTCGTCGTACTGAATGCCCGGGTCGGCACAGGCCCAGGCGGCCTCAGCCATCTTGCGGAAGAGAACCTTGGCCTCGACCTCCTCGATGACCTCGCCGGTCATACGGGCGCGCAGGCCGAACTTGCCGCCCTCTTCGACCGCCTTCATGAACTCGTCGTTCACACGGACCGAGTTGTTGGCGTTCTGGTACTGGACGGAGGCGATGTCGTCGCCGCCCAGATCCATGTCGAAACCCGCGTCACGGAGGGCGCGGATCTTCTCCTCCTCCTTGACCTTGGTCTCGATGAAGTCCTCGATGTCGGGGTGGTCGACGTCGAGGATGACCATCTTCGCTGCGCGGCGGGTGGCGCCGCCCGACTTGATCGTTCCTGCGGAGGCGTCGGCACCACGCATGAAGGAGACCGGGCCGGAGGCATTGCCGCCAGACGACAGCAGTTCCTTGGAAGAACGGATACGGGACAGGTTCAGGCCGGCACCGGAGCCGCCCTTGAAGATCATGCCCTCTTCCTTGTACCAGTCGAGGATCGACTCCATGGAGTCGTCGACGGCCAGGATGAAGCACGCGGACACCTGCTGCGGCTGCGGCGTGCCGACGTTGAACCACACCGGCGAGTTGAAGCTGAAGATCTGGTGCAGGAGGGCGTACGCCAGCTCGTGCTCGAAGATCTCGGC
>CAMLJW010000187.1 GCA_946480485.1 uncultured Streptomyces sp.
CCGGCTTCCGGGACGGCTGGCGCGGTCCGCTGGAGGGCGACGGCATTCAGCTCGACATCCCGGCCGTGCGCGGCATCCTGCCCCGCGGAGGCACCATCCTCGGCTCCTCGCGCACCAACCCCCTCAAGGTCGACAACGGCATCCGCCGGATCAAGGAGAACCTCGCCAAGCAGGAGGTCGACGCGCTGATCGTGATCGGCGGCGAGGACACCCTCGGGTTCGCCGCCGCCCTCTCGGACGACCACGGGGTCCCCTGCGTAGGCGTACCGAAGACCATCGACAACGATCTCTCGGCCACCGACTACACCTTCGGCTTCGACACGGCCGTCAACATCGCCACGGAGGCCATCGACCGCCTCCACACCACCGCCGAGTCGCACATGCGCGTCCTCGTCGTCGAGGTCATGGGCCGGCACTCGGGCTGGATCGCGATCCACTCCGGGATCGCGGGCGGCGCGAACGTCATCCTCATCCCGGAGAAGCCCTTCGACCTCGACCAGGTCTGCGCCTGGGTCACGTCCCGCTTCAAGGCCTCGTACGCGCCGATCGTGGTGGTGTCCGAGGGAGCGAAGCCCCAGGACGGTGACGTGATCCTCAAGGACGAGTCGCTGGACGACTTCGGACATGTCCGGTTGTCCGGGATCGGCGAGTGGCTGGCCAAGGAGATCGAGAAGCGCACCGGCAAGGAGGCCCGGACGACGGTCCTCGGCCATATCCAGCGCGGCGGCACGCCGAGCGCCTTCGACCGCTGGCTCGCCACCCGGTTCGGCCTGCACGCCGTGGACGCGGTCCGCGAGGGCGACTTCGGCAAGATGGTCGCCCTGCGCGGCACCGACATCGTCCGCGTTCCGATCGCGGAGGCCACCGCCCGGCTGAAGACGGTTTCCCCGAAGCTGTACGAGGAGGCCGGCGTCTTCTTCGGCTGAGACGCGCTGTCGGGCTCCCTCCCGCAGCTACCTCTGGGCCAGGGGCGGCGGGGGCGAGCCACCAGGCCTCCTACGCAACGGGCCGCCGCTCGGAGCATGTGCCGGCGCCGCGCGGCTGACCGCCGGCGCTCCGCAGCCCGCCGATCACGTCACGTACGACCGCGGCGCCGCCCAGGCTCAGCACCGACTCCGGGTGGAACTGGACGCCGGCGAACCCGGGACCGCGCAGGGCATGTACCTCCCCGGCGTCGCTGCGGCACACCTCGACGTCGTGGGCGGACAGCTCTGCCGCGGTCTCGTCGTCGCAGTGCGCCACGAAGCTGTTGTAGAAGCCGACCGTCTCCGTCCGCCCGAAGAGGTTGATATCCGTCTGAGCGCCCTGGTGGGGGACATCCTTCCGTACGATCTCCAGGCCCAGCTCGGCCGCGATCAGCTCATGGCCGAGGCAGACGCCGAGCACGCCGTACCGGTGACCGCGGATCACCTTGGCGGTGAGGCCGCGCAGGAAGGCCATCTTGGGGTCGGCCGTGTCCAGGGGATCGCCCGGACCGGGGCCGAGGACCAGCGGCCCCTCGTGCGCGAGGGCGGCCTCCCACAGCCCCGGCTCGTCGTACCGCCGCACGGTCACCTCCAGCCCCGACGAGCGCAGCACATGCCCGAGCATCGCCGTGAAGGTGTCCTCGCCGTCGACGACGAGGGCATGCCCCTCCCGCTCGACCGCCCGCTCCCGCAGCCGCAGCCAGAACGGCGCGAGCGCCGCCCTCCGGCCGTCGAGCGCCGCCCGCACCCGTGGGTCCTGCGCCAGCTGCGGCCGTACACCGTCCTCGTGCGGGCGGACGGGGCCTACCCCCAGCGCGGCCAGTACGCCCGCTGCCTTGGCATGCGTCTCGGCGACCTCGCTCTCGGGGTCCGATCCCCGTACGAGCGTGGCGCCCACCGGAACCTTCAGGCGGCCGCTCGTGTCGATGTCGGCGGTACGGATCAGGATGGGGGAGTCCAGCGTCTGCGCACCGCCCGCGTCCCGGCCGAGCAGCGCCAGCGCCCCCGCGTAGTACCCGCGCGCGACACCGTCCGGTCCGAGAGGCTCGTACCGCTCGATCACCCGGCACGCGTTCTGCACGGGTGACCCGGTGACGGTCGCCGCGAACATGGTCTCGCGCAGCACGTCGCGCACGTCGAGCGAGGAGCGGCCCCGCAACTCGTATTCCGTGTGGGCGAGATGGGCCATCTCCTTCAGCCGCGGCCCGATGACGACCCCGCCCATGTCACCGACCGCGCACATCATCTTGAGCTCCTCGTCGACGACCATCGAGAGCTCCTCGACCTCCTTGCCGTCGGCCAGGAAGTCCAGCAGGTCCTCGGGGGTCGGCCCCTCGGCCGGATAGCGGTACGTTCCGCTGATCGGGTTCATCACGACGGTTCCCCCCGACATCCGGACGTGTACCTCCGGGCTGGCCCCGACGAGGGTCCTCTCTCCCGTGTGCACGACGAAGGTCCAGTACGCGCCCCGCTCCCCGACGAGCAGCCGGCGGAACAGCGCGAGCGCGTCCGCCCTGCCGAACCCGGGGATGGCACCCTCGTACGTACGCCGGATGACGAAGTTCGCGCCCTCGCCCTGCCCGATCTCCTCGCGCAGGACCCGCCCGACGATCTTTGCGTACGCGTCGTCGGCGACGTCGAAGGCCCCGCCCTCGACGCGCACGTCGTGCGCGGGCAGCTCCGACAGGGCCTGTGCCAGCGGGAGTTCGTACGTCTCCTCGGCGGTCAGGACGGCGAGTGGTGTGCCGTCGTCGCGGACGTCGAAGCCGCGCTCGCGGATCTGGCGGAAGGGGATGAGCGCCAGGCCCTTGTCGGGGATGTCGGCAAGCCGTTCGTACGTCGCGACCGGTCCGACCAGGACTTCGAGGGTGTACTGGTCGTGGCCGGGCGTGCGGCGGTGGAGCAGGGCGAAGGGCCGGTGATCGGCCAGGAGCTGAGCGATGAGCACGGATGGTTCCTTCCTTCGTGCGGTGGGAGGAACGGCCCGCGCCCGGCTGGTCCGGAAACACCGAAGGCCGCCCCTCGGGCGGCCTTCGCGATATCTGGATACGCGCAGTCAGTGGGCCGCCGGATGAGCGGTCCACCACCAGGTCTGGTTGCAGTGCGCGAACATGCGCCGCACCCTATCCCAACCGTGCGTGGTTCGCAGGGCTCCACCCGGCTCATGGTGCCCGCTCGGGCCGCTCCGATCGAGCGCGGATCGTCTCAATTGATGAGCAGGGGGATGGACGGCGGACACGACCCCGTACTGTTGGCGCCGTGACCGTGAACGCTAAGTCCAGCGCGAGTGCTGGCAACACCTGGCGAGACCTGCCCGCGGCGCAGCAGCCCGAGTACCCCGATGCCGAGGCTCTGCGCGATGTGATCGCGGACCTCGAGTCGTATCCGCCGCTCGTCTTCGCGGGCGAGTGCGACCAGCTGCGCGCCCGGATGGCGGCCATCGCCAAGGGAGAGGCGTTCCTTCTCCAGGGCGGCGACTGCGCCGAGGCCTTCGACGCGGTGTCGGCCGACCACATCCGCAACAAGCTCAAGACGCTGCTCCAGATGGGCGCCGTCCTCACGTATGCGGCCTCCGTGCCGGTCGTGAAGGTGGGCCGCATCGCCGGCCAGTACTCCAAGCCGCGCTCCAAGCCGACCGAGACCCGCGACGGCATGACGCTGCCGACCTACCGCGGTGACTCGGTCAACGGCTTCGAGTTCACCGAGGCGGCCCGCGTGCCGGACCCCGAGCGGCTGAAGCGGATGTACCACGCCTCCGCCTCCACGCTCAACCTGGTGCGCGCCTTCACCACCGGCGGCTACGCCGACCTGCGCCAGGTGCACGCCTGGAACCAGGACTTCGTGAAGTCGTCCCCGTCCGGGCAGCGCTACGAGCAGCTGGCGCGCGAGATCGACAACGCGCTGAACTTCATGCACGCCTGCGGGACCGACCCGGAGGAGTTCAAGACCGTCGAGTTCTACTCCTCCCACGAGGCGCTGCTGCTCGACTACGAGTCGGCGCTGACCAGGGTCGACTCGCGCACCGGGCAGCTGTACGACGTCTCCGCGCACATGGTGTGGATCGGTGAGCGCACCCGGCAGCTGGACCACGCGCACATCGAGTTCGCGTCGAAGATCCGCAACCCGATCGGGATCAAGCTGGGCCCGACGACGACGGCAGAGGACGCGCTGCAGTACGTCGAGCGCCTCGACCCCGACCGTGAGCCCGGCCGGCTGACCTTCATCGTCCGCATGGGCGCCGACAAGGTCCGTGACAAGCTGCCCGAGCTCGTCGAGAAGGTCACTGCCTCCGGCGCGACCGTGGCCTGGATCACCGACCCGATGCACGGCAACACCTACGAGGCGGCCTCGGGCCACAAGACCCGCCGCTTCGACGACGTGCTCGACGAGGTGAAGGGCTTCTTCGAGGTCCACAAGGAGCTGGGTACGCACCCGGGCGGCATCCATGTGGAGCTGACCGGTGACGACGTCACCGAGTGCGTGGGCGGCGGCGACGAGATCTTCGTCGACGACCTGCACCAGCGCTACGAGACGGCCTGCGACCCGCGTCTGAACCGCAGCCAGTCCCTGGACCTGGCGTTCCTCGTCGCCGAGATGTACCGCGACCAGTAGCGGCGGCAGCAGGCGGTCGGCTGTAAGAGGGGCGTGCGGTGGGGCGCGGATCACATACGATCCGCGCCCCTTCGCTCTTTTGCGCCACCCATACGGCGGGTAAGGTTAGGTTTGCCTCACCGACTACATCGGGATGGCATCCAGGAATCCCGTCGGGAGGTGAACCGCGTGTACGTCTGCAACTGCTTCGGGGTCACCGAGACGCAGGTGAAGAAGCACGCGGAGGGCGGTGCCTGCACGCCTCGCCAGATAGCGTCGGCCTGCAAGGCCGGCACCGACTGCGGTTCCTGTGTCCGCCGTATTCAGGCACTGCTGGGCCGTGGCGCCTGCACCCGCTCCGAGCCGGCCGACCAGGGCATGTCTGCTCTGGCGGAGAGGGCGGAGAGGGCGGAGAGGGCCGGGACGGGTGAGATGGCGGAGACCGCCGAGTTGGACAAAGCGCTGGACGAGGCGGCCTAGGGCCTAGGGCAGCCCTAGGTGTACTGGCCCGCTCCGGACGAGCGAACTCAAGGTCGCCGCTCAAGGTTCGCCCTCAGCTGTCCGGCTGCTCGATGATCTGGGAGATGTAGAGCGCCTCGCCGAGCTTTTCCACCAGGTCCAGCTGGGTGTCCAGATAGTCGATGTGATGCTCCTCGTCCGCGAGGATCGACTCGAAGATGTTCGCGGACGTGATGTCGCCCTTGTCCCGCATCACCTCGATCCCGCGCCGGAGGCGGTCGATCGCCTCGATCTCGACCTGCCGGTCCGCCTGGAACATCTCCGTAACCGTCTGCCCGACCCGGACATGAAACAGCCGTTGGTAGTTCGGCAGGCCCTCCAGGAAGAGGATCCGGTCGGTGAGCACCTCCGCATGCTTCATCTCGTCGAAGGACTCGGCCCGCGTGTACTTCGCGAGCTTCGGCCAGCCGAAGTTCTCCTGCATCTTCGCGTGCAGGAAGTACTGGTTGATCGCGGTCAGCTCGGCGGTCAGCTGCTCGTTGAGGAATTCGATGACCTCGGGGTCGCCCTGCATCGCAGAGGCTCCTTCCAAAACGGAGGGACTGGAGGATGCGCCAGCGGGGGACTGGCTGGATGCGCCGCATGATTGCACCGGCATCGAGGGGCGTCCAGTAAGTGCATACTTAGTAGGAGTTGCCCGAATCTGGACGGAGCTGGTCTTCTCCACCGTCCCAGGTCTGTCAGGATGGAGGCATGGGTCAGCCGGTGGAGCGCGAATCAGGAGAAGCGGCACAGTCACAGCTTCCGCCGGGACAGCGACTGCAGCGCGGCTGGCCCGTCACGCACTACGGCCCGATACCCAGGTTCCGCCCCGATCGCTGGGAGTTCAGGGTCTTCGGCGCGACCGCCGACGGCGAGAAGCGCTGCTGGACGCACGAGGAGTTCTCGGCCCTGCCCTATGCCACGGTCGTGGCCGATCTGCACTGTGTGACGAAGTTCAGCATGGTAGGGGCCGAATGGGGTGGCATCCCGGCTCGTACGATCCTGGAGATCGCGCCGCCCGCGCCCGGCGTCACCCATGTGATGGTCTGGGCCGAGTACGGGTTCAGCTCGAATCTTCGCCTCGCGGACTTCGCCTCGGACGACACGATCTTCGCCACCCACAAGGACGGTGAGCTGCTCACCGCGGAGCATGGCTTTCCGCTGCGCCTGCTGGTGCCTCATCTGTACGCCTGGAAGGGGCCCAAATGGGTCCGAGGCGTCGAGTACATGACCGCCGACCGCCGCGGCTTCTGGGAGGAGCGCGGCTACCACAACATCGGCGACCCCTGGCGCGAGCAGCGCTACTCGTACCAGGAGGAGCCCGGGGACGGCCCCGAGCTCTGAGACCGAGCTGAGTCCTGGCTCCAGCCGCTTGCCTCGCTTCTGTCGTGTTCCTGGCGGCGGACCGGCCGCGCGGGCCGGACCGGTAAGCTCCGGTCCATCCGGTCGACTCATCACACGTACGGTTCGACACAGAGGACGGACCCTGCGCAGCCGTCCCGGAGCCTCTCCAGGCGTTCAGCCGTCCCGGAGCTTCTTCAGCCGCTCCACGTCCGCCGCGTGCCCTTCCTTTCCGCCGGGCGTCTCGATGATGAGCGGTACGCCCTCGGTGGCGGGGTGGGTCATCAGGGCGCGGAACGGGCCCTCGCCGATGTGGCCGGCGCCGATATTCGCGTGGCGGTCCTTGTGGGCGCCGACCATGTCCTTGGAGTCGTTGGCGTGGATCAGCTTCAGCCGGCCCTCGCCGACCGTGCCCACCAGCAGGTCGAGGGTCTGGTGCATCCCGGAGGGGCCGGCCAGGTCGTGGCCCGCCGCGAAAACGTGGCAGGTGTCCAGGCAGACGCCCAGCTGCGGGTGGGCGTCGAGCGCCTCGAAGTACGGTCCGAAGTCCCAGGTCCGGGAGCAGAGCGAGGCGCCCTGGCCGGCAGTCGACTCGAGCAGGAGGCACGGGTCGTCGTCGTGGGTGAGCTCGTCGAGCAGCGGCAGCATGTGCTCGCGTACCTGCTTGAGCGCGACCGCACGCGCCCGCCCGCCGGTCGCCGAACCGGTGTGCACGACGACTCCCAGGGCCCCGATCTCGCGCCCGCGGCGCAGCGAGTGCCGCAGTGACTCCACAGACCTCGTAACGGTCGCCTCGGTGTGCGAGCCGAAGTTGATCAGATAGGGCGCGTGGATGTACGCCGGGATCGCCCCGGCGGCGCAGGCCGCGCGGAACTCCTCGTCCTGCCGCGGGTTCCCCGGCGGTGTCGCCCAGCCTCGCGGGTTGGCGACGAAGACCTGAACGGTCTCGGCGGCCAGGTCACGCGCGTACGAGAGCCCCACGGAGGCGAGGCCACCGGCCACGGGGACATGGCTGCCGACAGGGTTGCGGGACTGCTGCATACTCACCGCTTCAGGGTGTCACGAGGTCGCCGGCGCCCCGGCGGCGGATGTCACTTTCGCCCTTGGCTCCTGTGGTCCGGGTTGTGTTCCCCCGCACGTCAGCTGTACGTCAGCCGATCTCAATGGTGATCGTCGAGCCCTTCGGTGCCGTGTCCCCGCCGTCCACCGACTGGCCCTCGACCGTGTCTGCGAAGAGTCCGAGCAGGCCGCGGTCCTCCTTGACCTCGAAGCCGGCGTCCTGCAGCTTCCGCTTCGCGTCGTCGACCTTGTCCCCCACGACGTCCGGGACCGTGACCGGTTCCGGGCCCTTGGAGATCGTCAGCGTGACGGTGTCGCCCCGGGCGACCTGGCGGTCGGCACCCGGCGCCTGCCGGGCGACCTGACCCGCGGCGAACTCGGAGTTGATCCGCTCGTTGGCGACCTCGACCTTCAGGCCGGCCTCCTTCAGCTCCTGGCGCGCGTCGGCGAGGTCGTCGCCGGTGACATCGGGCACGCCCACCGGGCTGCCCTTGCTGACGGTGAGCGCGATGGCCGAGCCCGCGCGGCGCTCGGTGCCCGCCTCAGGGTCCGTGCCGACCACAAAGCCCGGGAGGACCTCGTCGTTGAAGGCCCTGGTGACCATGCCCGCTGCCAGGCCCTCGTTCTTCAGGCGCTCCTTGGCCTTGTCCAGCGCGTAGCCCTTCACGTTCGGTACGCGTACGTTCTGGGGGCCCTTGGAGACCGTCAGTGTCACGGAGTCGTTGTCGCGGATCCGGGCGCCCGTCCTCGGGTCGCTGCTGATGACCTGGCCCCGCTCGATCGTGTCGCTGTACTCCCGCTCGACCTGCTTCACGTTCAGCCCGGCGTCCGCGAGGCGCTGCTCCGCCTTCGCCTCGGTCAGCGTGAGCAGCGGCGGGACCGTGGTGAACTGGCCGGAGTTGATGTACCAGACGCCCGTGCCGACCCCGAGGATCAGCAGGACCGCAGCGACGATCGCGAGCACGCCGCGCCCGGGGCGCTGAGCGCGGGGACGGCGGCCCGTGGGAGAAGAGGGCGGCGGGGGTTCCAGGAGGCTGGTGTGGTTGAGCGCGCGATCGCCGCCGCTCTCGTCCTCGTCCTCGTTGACGGGGAGCGGCCGTTGCACGGACAGCGAGCGCGGGATCACGCTCGTACGGTCGTCGGCGTTGTCATGATTCGCGGCGATCGCCTGCGGCGGCACCGCGTCCAGTTGGTCGGCGCTCAGTCCCCTCCGCGCGTCCAGGACCTGCGCGAGCAGCGCCACCGCGTCGTGCGGGCGTACATCCGGCGTACGGGCGGTCGCCGACGCGACCAGCTCGTCGAGGGCGTAGGACAGACCGGGAACCTGTGCCGACGGCGGGGGTACGTCCTCGTGGAGGTGCTTGTAGAGCACCGCCGCGGGCGAGTCCGCGGAGTGCGGCCGGTCGCCGGTCAGCATCTCGTAGAGGACGATTCCGCAGGCGTAGACGTCCACCCGTGGATCGGCCGTGCCGTGTTCCATCTGCTCCGGGGCGAGATACGACACCGTGCCGAGCACGGCCCCTGTCGTGCTGGTGACGGTGTCCACGGCCCGTACGAGCCCGAAGTCCGCCACCTTGACCCGGCCGTCGTCCCCTATCAGGACGTTCTCCGGCTTCATGTCGCGGTGCACGAAACCGGCGCGGTGCGCGGCGCCGAGTGCGGCGAGCACCGGCTCCAGGATGTCGAGAGCCGCCCGCGGCTGCAGCGCGCCGCGCTCGCGCAGCACGTCCCGGAGGGTGCATCCCGCGACGTACTCCATCGCGAGAAAGACGTACGAGCCGTCCGTGCCCTGGTCGAAGACCTGCACCACATTGGGGTGCGCGAGCCGCGCCACCGACTTGGCCTCGCGGATGAACCGGTCGACGAACGTGGCGTCGGCAGCCAGTGTCGGATGCATCACCTTGAGCGCGAGCACGCGATCGAGGCGGGTGTCCACGGCCCGGTAGACCGTGGCCATCCCGCCGACGGCGATCCGC
>CAMLJW010000188.1 GCA_946480485.1 uncultured Streptomyces sp.
GTACGCGCCCAGTACCGCAGCGTCGTCGACGACATCGGCGTCCAGGCGGTCAAGACGGGCATGCTCGCCTCGGCCGAACTCGTCGAGGCCGTCGCCGAGTTGATCGCCGGCACGGACGCGCCCGTCGTCGTCGATCCGGTCGGCGTCTCCAAGCACGGCGACCCACTGCTGGCCGCGTCCGCACTGGGTTCCGTACGGACGAAGCTGCTGCCTCTCGCCACCGTGGCCACCCCGAACGTTGACGAGGTCACCCAACTCACGGGCGTGCGCGTCGAGTCGGAGGACGAGATGCGACGGGCTGCGGCGGCTGTGCTGTCGTACGGCCCGCACTGGGCGCTCATCAAGGGCGGCCACCTCAGCGGTGACGCCGTCGATCTGCTCACCGACGGCTCCCACGAGCACTGGCTGCGCGCTGCCCGTCTCGACAACCGGCACACCCACGGCACGGGCTGCACCCTCGCGAGCGCGATCGCCTCGCAGCTCGCGAAGGGGGAGGCTGTGCCGGAGGCGGTTGCCGCGGCCAAGGAGTACGTGACCGGGGCGATTGCCGACGGGTTCGCGCTCGGGGGTGGGATCGGGCCAGTGGATCATGGGTGGCGGTGGCGGATGGGGGAGGCGTAAACGCCCCCGCAAGCCACTGCGTAAAGGCTTGCGTGAGCGTTTACCGATGCCCGTGGGTACAGGGGGACGGGCAACGGGCAGAGCAGGACGGGCACGCAGGACGACACAGCAAAAAGCCGACCCACCAGAGGTGGGCCGGCCATGCAGCGGACCGAGCGGTGGCCGCGCGCTAGCGTTGCGTCAGCGCGAGACCTTGCCGGCCTTGATGCACGAGGTGCAAGCGTTCACGCGCTTCGGCGTCCCGCCCACCACGGTACGGACGCGCTGGATGTTCGGGTTCCAGCGACGGGACGTACGGCGGTGCGAGTGCGAGATGCTGTTGCCGAAGCCCGGCCCCTTGCCGCAGACGTCGCAGTTGGCAGCCACGGGTCACTCCAAAGACTTCAGATGCTCTTACGGTTTGATCCCGGCATGCCAGGATCAGGATCTACGATCTGAGTGGCGGTGCCAGGGAGAAGGCCTGATCTGGATTGCTGTCTGGATCAGGCAACCGGAGCAGCATACAACGACTGCGTCCGTACAACGAAACTACCATGGTCGGCCCGGGCGCCTGCGCCGGGCCTCCTTCGGCGGAAACCTGACCTGGGTCTACGCTGCGTCCCACATTCGCTGCTCAAGGAGGCGCAGGTGCCGCAGGTGCCGCACACACTGGATGCTCTCGCGGTGCGCGCCTGGTGCGGACTCGCGCTGGAGTCACTCGGCCGCGCGCGCGAGGAGATCGACGCGATCAATGTCTATCCGGTCGCGGACGGGGACACCGGCACCAATCTGTACCTGACCGTGGAGTCGGCGGCCGGTGAGGTGGAGGCGGTCTTCGCGACGTACGACGCCGTCTCCGGCGGCGTTTCCGGTGCGGGGGCGGCCGAGCGGCCGACGCTCGCCGACGCGGTGCGCGCGATGGCGCACGGCGCACTCGTCGGGGCCCAAGGGAACTCCGGGACGATCCTCGCGCAGCTCCTGCGGGGCATGGCGCAGGTGCTCGCAGCCGACAGCGGGACCGCCCACGCCGACGGGCAGGGACTGCGGCTGGCCCTCCGGCAGGCGGCCGACTCGGCCCGGCAGGCCGTCGCGCACCCCGTCGAGGGCACGATCCTCACGGTCGCCTCGGCCGCCGCCGACGCGGCGTCCGGGGCCGAGGGCGACTGCGGGGCGATCGCACGGGCCGCGTACGAGGGAGCGCGGGCGGCGCTCGCGGCCACTCCGGGGCAGCTGGCCGCCCTGCGGCGGGCCGGAGTGGTGGACGCGGGCGGGCGGGGACTCGTGGCCGTGCTGGCTGCGCTGGTGGAGACGTTCACCGGGGAGGCGCCGGCCCGCGCGGGGGTGGTGCCGGTTGTCGTGGGCCGCGCGCGCGTGAAGGCCCCCGTCATGGAGCCGCTCGGAGACGTGCGGGAGTGCGCGGACCGGAGCACCACCCCGGAAGGGAGCGGGCCGGCGTTCGAGGTGATCTATCTCCTCGAGGCGGAGGACTCCGCCGTGGACGGGCTGCGGGACCGGCTCGACGGGCTCGGCGACTCGCTCGTCGTGGTCGGCGGGGACGGGCTGTGGAACGTGCATGTGCACGTCGACGACGCGGGTGCCGCCGTGGAGGCGGGAGTCGAGGCCGGGCGACCGTACCGGATCCGGATCACGCACTTCGGGCTCGGCGACGCGCACAGGGCGGGCGCCGCCGCGCGGCAGGTCCATGAGCAGGCGCAGCGCGCGGTCGTGGCCGTGGTCCCCGGAGAGGGCCTCGTCGGGCTGTACGCCGACGCCGGTGCGACCACCGTCCTCGCGCGTCCTGGAGAGCCTCCCGCTAGCGGGGAGCTCGTCGAGGCGATACGGCGCGCGCACGCGCGCGAGGTGGTGCTGCTACCCAACGACGACGAGCTGCGCCACATCGCGGCCGCGGCGGCCGAGCAGGCCCGCGCGGACGGCGTCCGGGTCGCGCTGATCCCCACGCGTTCCGCGGTCCAGGGGATCGCCGCGCTCGCCGTGCACGAGCCGGAGCGGCGCTTCGACGAGGACGTCGTCTCGATGACCTCGGCGGCCGGAGCGACCCGGTACGCCGAACTCGCCCTCGCGGAACGCCAGTCCTGGACCATGGCCGGAATCTGCCAGGCCGGCGACGTCCTCGGCCTCATCGAAGGCGACGTCGCGGTGATCGGCTCCGACATCACGGCCACCGCCGAAACCATCCTCGACCGCATGCTCTCGGCGGGCGGCGAGATGGTCACCCTGGTCCTGGGCGACGACGCTCCCGACACCATCGCCCGCCACCTCGAGGCCCGGGTACGCGAGTCATACCTGGCCGTCGACACCGTGGTGTACCGAGGAGGGCGACAGGGCGCACTGCTCCTGATCGGCGTGGAGTAGCCCGACATCACCGCCAGCCGACACGGGCGGCCGGGCAGGGCGCCCCCCCGGGGCGGGACCGGCGTACGGCGCCGGTGGCGAACGCGCTGAACGGACGCTGGAACGGGAGCGCTGCAAACCGAACGCGGCGTGGTTTCGTCCACAACCGGCCGAGGGGCCCACTGCTCCAGCGGTCCGCTCACCGCGGACGAGCGCCGGGCGCGGCGGCCTTACGGTCTCACCGACCTTCAGATCGCGCTCAGTTGACACCCCGCTGGTGTCCGAGAGCATCCAGCTCCGTTCGACGGAGGTGAACAGAGGTGCATGCGGAATCCGAGAGTCCATCGTCGCAGCGCCGCTGGGCGGACGGGCGACGGCGAGAGGGCGGCGGTCCCACGAGGGGTGACCGCGGACAAGGCCGGAGCGCGTCAGGCGGGACGACCCGCCTGACCAGCGATTTCTGGGACGTATGCGGCATTGTCAGAGCTGTGGTGTGCAATGGATCTCGTGCCCGCGCTCAATGAACCACTGAAGAAAGTACTCGGCCCCGCCACCGCGAAGGTGATGGCCGAGCACCTTGGCCTGCACACCGTCGGCGACCTGCTGCACCACTATCCACGCAGGTACGAGGAGCGCGGTCAGCTCACCCACCTCGCCGACCTGCCCATGGACGAGCATGTGACGGTGGTCGCCCAGGTCGCCGACGCCCGCCTGCTCACCTTCTCGTCGCCCAAGGCCCCCCGTGGAAAGGGCCAGCGCCTCGAAGTGACCATCACGGACGGCAGCGGCCGTCTCCAGCTGGTCTTCTTCGGCAACGGCGCCCACAAACCGCACAAGGAGCTCCTGCCGGGCACACGCGCGATGTTCGCGGGCAAGGTCTCCGTCTTCAACCACCGGCTCCAGCTGGCGCACCCCGCCTACGAGTTGCTGCGCGAAGACGGCGACCGGGCGGCCGAGGCCGTCGACAGCTGGGCCGGATCGCTCATTCCGATCTACCCGGCCACCGCCAAGCTGGAGTCCTGGAAGATCGGCAAGTCCATCCTGACGGTGCTGCCGAGCGTCCAGGAGGTCGTCGACCCGCTGCCGGACTCGCTCAGGGGCGGCCGTGGGCTCCTTCCCCTCCCCGAAGCCCTCCTGAAGATCCACCAGCCGCGCACCCAAGCGGACTACGTGGGTGCCCGCGAGCGCCTCAAGTGGGACGAGGCCTTCGTCCTCCAGGTGGCCCTGGCCCGCCGCCGTTACGCGGACGATCAACTCCCGGCCGTCGCCCGCGAACCTGCCCCCGACGGCCTCCTCACCGCCTTCGACGTCACACTGCCCTTCACGCTCACCGAGGGCCAGCGCAAGGTCTCCAGGGAGATTTTCGACGACCTGGCCACCGAGCACCCGATGCACCGGCTGCTCCAGGGCGAGGTCGGTTCCGGTAAAACCCTGGTCGCACTGCGCGCCATGCTCGCCGTCGTCGACGCGGGCGGGCAGGCGGCCATGCTGGCGCCCACCGAGGTGCTCGCCCAGCAGCACCACCGGTCGGTCACGGAAATGATGGGGGAGTTGGCCGAGCCGGGGATGCTCGGCGGCTCCGAGCACGCCACCAAGGTGGTGCTGCTGACCGGCTCCATGGGCGCGGCCGCGCGCCGCCAGGCGCTGCTCGACCTCGTCACGGGCGAGGCCGGGATCGTCATCGGGACGCACGCGCTGATCGAGGACAAGGTGCAGTTCCACGACCTGGGCCTGGTCGTGGTCGACGAGCAGCACCGGTTCGGGGTCGAGCAGCGTGACGCACTGCGCGGCAAGGGCAAGCAGCCGCCGCACCTGCTCGTCATGACCGCCACGCCCATCCCGCGCACGGTCGCGATGACGGTCTTCGGTGACCTGGAGACCTCCGTGCTCGACCAGCTCCCCGCCGGGCGTTCACCCATCGCCAGCCATGTCGTCCCGGCCGCCGACAAGCCGCATTTCCTGACGCGCGCATGGGAGCGGGTGCGCGAGGAGGTCGCGGGCGGGCATCAGGCGTACGTCGTCTGCCCCCGCATCGGCGATGAGGAGGACACCCTGGACAAGGGCCAGAAGAAGTCCCCCGAGGACGAGGCCGAGAAGCGCCCGCCTCTCGCCGTCCTCGATGTCGCCGGCCAACTCGCCGAGGGACCCCTCCAGGGCCTCAGGACCGAAGTCCTGCACGGCCGCATGCAGCCCGACGACAAGGACGCCGTGATGCGCCGCTTCGCCGCCGGTGAGACGGACGTCCTGGTCGCCACCACGGTCATCGAGGTCGGTGTGAATGTGCCGAATGCCACCGCGATGGTGATCATGGACGCTGACCGGTTCGGTGTGTCGCAGTTGCATCAGCTGCGCGGCCGCGTCGGCCGGGGCTCTGCCGCCGGGCTCTGCCTCCTGGTCACCGAGATGCCGGAGGCCGGCGCGGCCCGCGCCCGGCTGAACGCCGTGGCGGCCACGCTCGACGGCTTCGAGCTCTCCCGCATCGACCTCGAACAGCGCCGCGAGGGCGATGTCCTGGGCCAGGCCCAGTCCGGCGCGCGCTCCTCGCTGCGCATGCTCACGGTCATCGACGACGAGGAGATCATCGCCGAGGCCCGCGAGGAGGCGGCAGCGGTCGTCGCCGCCGACCCCTCCCTCGAGCGCCACCCCGGCCTGCGCACGGCCTTGGACGCCCTGCTCGACGAGGAGCGCGAGCAGTACCTGGACAAAGGGTGAGCCGTGATGACCTACCGGGGGGAGCCATGATGACCAGGGCGGAGCCATGAAGAGCAGGGCGAGCCATGAGGCCCTGACCAGGGGCGGGGACAGGCGGGGACAGGGGACAGGCGGGGACAGGGCCCCACGACGCGCCGCTCCGACGCAAGGACTGAGAGACTGGACCCGTCACACCCGCCCGCACCACAACGAGGACAGAGATGACCCGCGTGATCGCCGGCCGGGCCGGTGGACGCCGCCTGGCCGTCCCGCCGGGCACCGGCACCCGCCCCACCTCCGACCGAGCGCGCGAGGGCCTCTTCTCCACCTGGCGGTCCCTGCTCGGTGCCCCACTGGAAGGCGAGCGTGTCCTCGACCTGTACGCCGGCTCGGGAGCCGTAGGACTGGAGGCCCTGTCACGCGGCGCCGGGCACACCCTGCTCATCGAGGCAGACGCCCGCGCGGCGCGCATCCTCCGGGAGAACGTGCAGTCGCTCGGTCTGCCGGGGGCCGAGGTCAGGTCCGGCAAGGCGGAGCAGATCATTCGCGCAGGGGCGCCGACAGCCCCGTACGACCTCGTCTTCCTCGACCCGCCGTACGCCGTCGTGGACGACGGTCTTCGCGAGATTCTGCTCACACTCCGCGCAGGGGGCTGGCTCGCGGGCGAAGCGCTCGTCACCGTGGAACGGAGTACCAGAGGCGGCGAATTCCGGTGGCCCGACGGCTTCGAGGCACTGCGCTCCCGTCGCTACGGCGAGGGAACGTTTTGGTACGGTCGCGCCGCCTCTACGTGCGAAGACGCACGATGACCGGACCAAAGAGCGAGGGACCTCAGTTGCGCCGCGCCGTCTGTCCCGGGTCGTACGACCCTGTCACCAATGGACACCTCGACATCATCGCCCGCGCCTCCAAGCTGTACGACGTGGTGCATGTCGTCGTGATGATCAATCAGTCCAAGAAGGGTCTGTTCACGGTCGAAAAGCGGCTCGCACTGCTCCGCCAGGTCACCGCCGAGTACGGCAACGTCGAGGTGGAGTCCTTCCACGGCCTCCTCGTCGACTTCTGCAAGGAGCGCGACATCCCCGCGATCGTCAAGGGGCTGCGCGCGGTCAGCGACTTCGACTACGAGCTGCAGATGGCCCAGATGAACAACGGCCTCTCCGGGGTCGAGACCCTCTTCGTCCCGACAAACCCCACCTACAGCTTCCTCTCCTCCTCGCTCGTCAAAGAGGTCGCGGCCTGGGGCGGCGACGTCTCCCATCTGGTGCCGCCGGTGGTCCTGGAAGCTCTCACCAAGCGCCTCGAGGAAGACTGAGCTCCCCCAGGTTTACGGCAAGCTGAGAGGCTTTCGGGCTACCTCTGATCGGGCGGTCGTACCCTGGCACGCACACGTTCAGCGGTGTCGTCAGTCGCCGACGCTCCGCGTCGACTCCTTCCTCCGCCTTGGAATCGCATGCACCACCCCCCGCCCGCTCTCCGATCGAAGGCGGCCCGACAGCCTCTGAGAAACCGAGACGCCCGCTGACCTGACCGCCCCGACCTGACAGTCCGTCATCAGGTGTCGGACCGTGCGGGAGTGGCCGTACAGTCGACCCGTCCGTCTCCATCACAGCTGTAGAGAGTGGCGAGCACACGGTGGACGTGCAGAAGAAGCTCGATGAGATCGTCGCGGCGGTCGGCGGCGCCCGTTCCATGCCCATGTCGGCCTCGTGCGTGGTCAACCGCGCCGAGCTGCTCTCCATGCTCGAAGAGGTGCGTCAGGCCCTGCCCGACTCCCTAGCCCAGGCCCAGGAGCTCATCGGTGGCCGCGAGCAGATGGTCGAGCAGGCCCGCCAGGAGGCCGAGCGGATCATCGACTCCGCGCACGCCGAGCGCGGCTCGCTGATCTCCGGCACCGAGGTCGCCCGCAGTTCCCAGAACGAGGCCGACCGCATCCTCGCCGAGGCACGCAAGGAGGCCGAGGAGATCCGCGCGGAGGCCGACGACTACGTCGACTCCAAGCTCGCCAACTTCGAGGTCGTCCTCACCAAGACCCTCGGCTCCGTCGGCCGCGGCCGTGAGAAGCTCCTCGGCTCCGGGCCGGGCGTCGACGAGCAGGGGTACGAGGACGAGGACGCCCCCGAGCGCAGCCACGACCCCGAGACCCTGCGCCGCAACGCCGACGACTACGTCGACATCAAGCTCGGCGCCTTCGAGGCCGTCCTCGCGAAGACCTTGCAGGCGGTCGGCCGCGGCCGCCAGAAGCTCCACGGCCGCATCGCCACTGACGACCTGGGTTCGCTCACGGACGACGGGACGCCCGTGCAGCACACCACCGACGCCGAGTACCTGGACGGCCTCGCGGCCCCCGCGAAGGCCCCCGGGCGGCCCGCCGAACAGGCCCCTGTCGCGTCCTCCGAGCAGCCGTACGGCGGGCAGGACCAGCACCAGCAGTACGCGTACCAGCAGCAGACCGACGGGTACGGCTACCAGCAGCAGTACGCCCAGCAGGACCCGTACGCATATCAGCAGCAGGCCGATCCGTACACCACATACCCGCAGCAGCAGGAATACGGTCAGCAGGCCGCGTACGACCCGCACCAGGAGCAGCAGCCCTACGGGCAGCCGCAGGCGCAATCGCAACAGCCGCCGCATCCGGACGCCCTCGACGAGACCAGCCTCTTCGACACGAGCATGATCAGCACCGAGCAGCTGCGCCAGTACGAGCAGGAGCGCGGCGGACGCTGAGGCCGGGGGGACGCCGAGGCCGGGTGACGCAGATGCCGGGGGCGCACGCAGGCGCCCGGGGCTGCGGGCGCACACCGGATTGGGCCGAGAGTGAAAGGTCCAGTATCCTGGCTCTTCGGTCGCGCGTACGTCCGCGATCCACGCTGCCTGCGAATATCCGGGGTGGCGTCCCTCTGGAGTTTCGAGATCGAAAGCAGGAATGGCCCTGAACGCCCGCCTCGACCACCGCAACCCTCTCGTGTTCGACACACACGAGCTGGGGCGGCGTCCTGGTGCGCTGCAGCGCCTGACCCGCACGGTCGACGCTCCCAAGGATCTCGGTATCCGGGGAGTGATCGGAGTGCCGGAAGGCGCGCCGGTGGATCTCGAGGTCCGACTCGAGTCGGTCATGGAAGGTGTGCTTGTCACAGGCACCGCCCGTGCACGGGCCGAGGGTGAGTGCGTAAGGTGTCTGGAGTCGCTCGAGCTGGAACTCGAAGCGGATATCCAGGAGATGTTCTCGTACCCTGACGCCGACGACCGGGGCCGCCCCAAAGCGGAGCCGGCCAACGACGCCGAGGACGCAGAAAACGAGGACAGGCTCTTCATCGAGGACGGTCTGTTCGACCTCGAACCAGTGCTGCGTGACGCGGTGGTGCTTGCACTGCCGATGCAGCCGGTGTGCCAGGACGACTGTCCGGGTCTGTGTTCCCAGTGCGGAGTGCGGCTCGCTGACGACCCGGACCACCACCATGACGCCGTCGACATCCGTTGGGCGGCACTGCAGGGACTCGCCGGTTCACTCGAAGATGGCGAGAAGGACGAGATGAGCGGCGCCGAAGCGGGCGTCGACGAGAAGTAGGAGAAGTAGCCGTGGCTGTTCCGAAGCGGAAGATGTCGCGCAGCAACACGCGCCACCGCCGGTCGCAGTGGAAGGCTGCGGTCCCCACCCTGGTTGCGTGCGAGCGCTGCCACGAGCCCAAGCAGCAGCACATCGCCTGCCCGGCTTGCGGCACCTACAACAAGCGCCAGGTCCTCGAGGTCTGAGCGGCTGGTGAGAGGC
>CAMLJW010000189.1 GCA_946480485.1 uncultured Streptomyces sp.
GGCTCAGGGCGGCACCGAAGAAACTCTCGTCCAGGCGCTTTGTAGGAACCCGACAGCATCTCAGCCAGCTCCACACGCACCCCGGCCACCGCCGCTGCACGCCCGCTGCACAAATGGCCACCGCTCGGCCACCGGAGGCCCCTGAATGCTGCCCCGCGAGGGGGCCAAGGACAGCCCAGAGGCTGCAGAAAAGGAAAAACCCCAGGTCACGGCGAGTGAGTCCTGGGGTTTCTCGGAGCCGCCTTCGGGATTCGAACCCGAGACCTACGCATTACGAGTGCGTTGCTCTGGCCATCTGAGCTAAGGCGGCGTGCTGCCCGCACTATGGTGCGATCGGCAACGTCGGTAAGTCTACACAGTTTCCGGGGGTGCTCCCCACGTGCCCTGAGGGACCCCCGGTGGGCCCCGTGGTCAGGTTGCTGAGCAGCTCTTTTCCTTGGTGGGAGGGGTGCCTTGCAGGAGGTAGCGGTTGATCGTGGAGTCGATGCAGGCGCTGCCGCGGCCGTATGCGGTGTGACCGTCGCCGTCGTAGGTGAGGAGGGTGGCGGAGGAGAGCTGGGCGGCAAGGGACTGGGCCCAGCGGTAGGGGGTCGCGGGGTCGCGGGTGGTGCCGACCACGACGACGGGTGCGGCTCCCTTCGCCTCGATGCGGTGCGGTTCACCAGTCGGCATCACGGGCCAGTACGCGCAGTTGAGGGACGCCCACGCAAGGCCCCTGCCGAAGACCGGGGAGGCCTTCTCGAAGGAGGGGAGGGCTTCCCCTACCGCCTCGGGGGAGGAGAAGGCCGCCGGCAGATCCAGGCAGTTCACCGCCGCGTTCGCGAACATCAGGTTCGCGTACTGCCCGTCTGCGTCGCGCTCGTAGTAGCTGTCGGAGAGGATCAGCAGGCCCGCGCCGTCCTTGTCCTTCATGGCCATGGTGAGGGCCTCGCGCAGCCGGGGCCAGGCCGCCTCGTCGTACATCGCCGCGATGACGCCAGTCGTCGCCAGTGCCTCCCCCAGCTTGCGGCCATCCGTGTCGCCCGCCTCGATGGGCGCGGTGTCGAGCTGCTGGAAGAAGGCCTTCAGGTTCCTGCCGACCTGTTTCGGAGTCGTTCCCGGGCCGCCCAGCGGGCAGTCGGACTGGCGCACGCAGTCCTTCGCGAAGGCCTGGAACGCCGTCTCGAACCCCGCCGTCTGGTCCTCGTTCGTCCTGCGGGCGGGCAGCGACGGGTCCATCGCACCGTCCAGAACCAGTCGGCCCACCCTGTCGGGGTACAAACCCGCGTACGTGGCGCCCAGGAACGTGCCGTACGAGGCGCCGACGTACGTCAGCCTGTCGTCCCCCAGTGCGGCGCGCAGGACATCCATGTCGCGGGCCGCCTCGACCGTTGACACATGGCGCAGCAGTTCGGGCGAGTGTCGCCCGCAGCCCTCGGCGAACTCCTTGAAGCCGTCGACCAGTTCGTCCTTCTCCCGCGCGTTGTCGGGGGTGATGTCCATCTGCGTGTAGGTGTCCATCTCGCGGCCGGTGAGGCATTCGACCGGCTCACTGCGGGCGACGCCACGCGGGTCGACGGCGACCATGTCGTAACGGGCGCGGACGTCAGCCGGGTATCCGACACCCGCGTACGACTGGAGGTAGCCGACCGCCGAACCGCCCGGGCCGCCCGGGTTGACCAGCAGCGAACCGATCCGCTTGCCCGGGCCCGTGGCCTTCTTGCGGGAGACGGCCAGCTTGATGTCGCCGGAGGCCGGCTCCGCGTAGTCGAGCGGCGCCTTCAGGGTGGCGCACTCGAAGTCGGGGACACCGCAGTCGCGCCAGTTCAGCTTCTGTCCGTAGTACGGAGCGAGCGCCGGCGGTGTGGCCTTGGGCAGCGCGTCCAAAGCCGAGGCCCCTGCCGGGCTCGCGGAGCTCATCGAACTCCCCGTGGAGCAGGCGGAGATGAGCAGTCCAGCGGCCGCGAGCAGCACGCCGCACGCACGAAGGGAGCGGTGGGAGAGGGTCGACCTGGCCCGGATCGACCGGCCCCGGGAGGTTCTGAGCTGGCGCCTGTTACTCATCACATGAGCGTAACCCTGCGCAACTGACCGATCACTTATGGTGGTCTATTTGCCTCATACGAGTGACGTCGTCAATCCGTCACAGCGGCAGTCCTTCGCAGGCAGCCGACCTCGTCACCCGGGCCCATGGCAAGCCTGCGCACAGGCGGGCTGTGGCCGGCGCTCACCCCGGCTCACCCCGCCCGCAACGCCATCGTCATCGCCTCCACCGCCAGCAGCGGCGCCACATTGCGGTCGAGGGCCTCGCGGCAGGCGGCGATCGCTTCTATGCGGCGCAGGGTCGCTTCGGCGGAAGTACCGCGTGCGAGGCGCTCCAGCGTGTCCTGCATATCCGTGTTCGCGAGGGCGAGGCTGGTGCCGAGCTGGAGGGCGAGGACGTCGCGGTAGAAGGCGGTGAGGTCGACCAGGGCGAGGTCCAGGCTGTCGCGCTGCGTACGCGTTCTGCGGCGCTTCTGCTTTTCCTCCAGTTCCTTCATCACGCCTGCGGTGCCGCGCGGCATGCGGCCGCCCTGGGCCGCGCCGAGCGCCGCTTTCAGCTCCTCGGTCTCCTTCCCGTCTATCTCCTCGGCCATCTGCTTGGCGTCCTCAAAGGCCGCGTCGATCAGCTCCTGGGCCGCCTTGAGACAGCCGCCGACGTCGTCGATGCGGAGCGGAAGCTTGAGGACGGCGGCGCGGCGCTCGCGGGCGCGCTCGTCCGTGGCCAGGCGGCGGGCGCGGCCGATGTGGCCCTGGGTGGCGCGGGCGGCGGCGGCCGCGACGTCCGGCTCGATGCCGTCGCGACGTACGAGGACGTCGGCGACCGCGGCCACGGGCGGCGTCCGGAGCGTGAGGTGGCGGCAGCGGGAGCGGATGGTGGGCAGGACGTCCTCGACGGAGGGCGCGCACAGGAGCCAGACCGTGCGCGGGGCGGGCTCTTCGACGGCCTTCAGGAGTACGTTGCCCGCGCCTTCCGTGAGGCGGTCGGCGTCCTCCATGACGATGACCTGCCAGCGGCCGCCCGCCGGGGCCATCTGGGCGCGTCGGACCAGGTCGCGGGTCTCCTTGACACCGATGGAGAGGAGGTCGGTGCGGACGATCTCCACGTCGGCGTGGGTGCCGATCAGGCTTGTGTGGCACCCGTCGCAGAACCCGCAACCGAGAGCTCCGCCGAGGGCGCGGTCAGGGCTCAGGCACTGGAGGGCCGCCGCGAAAGCCCTTGCCGCGGTGGAACGGCCCGACCCCGGCGGGCCCGTGAACAGCCAGGCGTGCGTCATCTTCGACGCCTCAGGGGGCGCAGTGCCGGCCGCCGCCGCCGTGACCAGGGCGTCGGCATCCCGGGCGGCGGCGTCGAGCTGCGCGCTCACCTTCTCCTGCCCCACCAGGTCATCCCATACGGGCATGGGTTGCCGCCCTTCCGTCGCACTGTGCCGTGTCGCGTCCCATTGTGCGGGAGGGGACTGACAACGGGGTGTCACGCTGGGTGAGCGGGGCTCGGCGCGGACCTCCAAAGGGACACGAGCTCCGAGGGCAGCCAAGCCCCCCGCGGCGGCCCACACGGCGGCCGGCGGGGCGACGCCGTGCGTCAGCGGCGTCGCCGCCAACGACACCGCACGTCAGCGCGTCCGTACGTCAGCGCCCTCGGCGCCCCCGCTCCCCGTCCCAGTCGTCATCCTCACGCGGGCCCAGCAATTCGTCCGCCAGCGTCGGGAGATCGTCCAGCGGGGTCTCCTCCGCCCAGTCCGAGCGCGGACGTCGACGCGAGCCGTCCTCGGGGTCGACCTGGGGCAGCTCGCGGGTGCGGGCGTCGGAGCCGTCGGGCGCCGGTGGCTCCTCACGGAAGTACCCCGGGGGCACCCGGTCCGCCGGGTCACTCCCCCACTCGCCCCCACGGTCCTCCCGTACGGGAGGGAGTACGGCTGTCTCACCGGCGGCCCCGTGCGGCTCCGGAGGCTGCGGCAGCACAGTTGTCTCGTCGTCGGCCCCCTGCGGCGGTTGCGACAGCACGGCCGTCTCCTCCGCGTCGGGCCCGGCGTCGCGGGGCGGCACGGGAGGCAGCACGGCGGTCTCGTCGGCCGGGCCTGCGGACGCGTTTGTCGGCGTCACGACAGGCGTCGGGACCGTCGTCTCGTTGTCGCGCACTTCGGCCGAGGAACCGGATTCCTCCCTACCGGCGGAAGCCGACCCGGCAGCCGACCCGGCAGCCGACTCCGCGGCCGCGGCGGGGGCCTCCGAAGCCGCAGCCCGCCGAGCCTCCTCGGCCCGCAGCAGCGCCTCCTCAGCCTTCCGCTGCTTCTCCAGGCGCCGCTCCTCCGCCTCCCGGCGGAGCCGCGCCTCCTCGGCGGCCTGCTTGCGCAGGCGCTCCTGCTCGGCCGCGCGGGCCTGCTCCTGCGCGAGCCGCCGCGCCCGCTCCTCCGCGGCCCGCTGGCGCGCCTCTTCGGCCCGCCTCCGGGCCTCCTCGGCCTGCCGCTCGGCCTCGCGCCGCTGTGCCTCCTCCAGCTCGCGCTGCCTGCGTTCCTCTTCCTCCGCGCGCAGCCGGGCGAGCTGCTCCTGCCGCTCGCGCTCGAGGCGCTCCTCCTCGGCCTTGCGGGCGGCCTCTTCCGCGGCGCGACGCCGCGCCTCCTCCTCGGCCGCCTTACGGGCCTCCTCCTGGGCCTTCACCTCGGCCTCGGAGAGCGGGAGCAGCATGTCGAGCCGATGCCGGATCACCGTGGTGACGGCCTCGGGCTCCTGCCCGGCGTCAACCACCAGGTAGCGCGTGCAGTCGGCCGCCGCGAGCGTCAGAAAACCGGACCGCACGCGCGCGTGGAACTCGGCGGGCTCCGACTCCAGCCGGTCCGGCGCCTCCGTGAACCGCTCGCGGGCGGCCTCCGGCGACACATCGAGCAGCACCGTCAGATGCGGTACGAGTCCGTTCGTCGCCCAGCGGTTGATACGGGCGATCTCGGTCGGAGACAGGTCGCGGCCCGCTCCCTGGTACGCCACCGAAGAGTCGATGTACCGGTCCGAGATCACGACCGCGCCCCGCTCCAGCGCGGGCCGCACCACGGTGTCCACGTGCTCGGCGCGGTCGGCGGCGTACAGCAGCGCCTCGGCCCGGTGCGACAGCCCGGCCGAGGACACGTCCAGCAGGATCGACCGCAGCCGCTTCCCCACGGGGGTGGCGCCCGGCTCACGGGTCAGCACGACCTCGTGCCCCTTGGCCCGGATCCACTCCGCGAGTGTCTCGGCCTGCGTTGACTTCCCGGCCCCGTCACCGCCCTCCAGGGCGATGAAGAACCCGGCGGTTGCGGGCACCTGCGCGGGATCGTCTCCGCCCCGCAGCGCGTCCCGCAGATCCTTGCGCAGCGGTACCCCGGACCGGTCGTCGGCCTTGGCCAGCACCAGCGCGGCGACCGGCAGCAGCAGCGCGCCGACCAGCATCAGGGTGAAGGCCGCGCCCCCGTGCGCGAACACGAACCTGCCGTTCTCCAGCCGGTGCGGCCCGATCGCCGCGGCCACCACAGGGGCCACCACGGCTCCCAGGGCGACGAAAACCCGTACGACCGCGTGCAGATGCTCCGTCGTACGCGCCCGCCGGTAGTCCTCGGTCTCCTGGTCGAGCAGCGTGTGTCCGGTGTGCGCGGCGGTGCCCGCGCCGACGCCTGCGAGCAACACGACCAGGAGCACCGTGGTGACGTCCGGAACGAGCCCGGCGGCGAGCAGCGCGACCCCTGTGAAGGCGATCGCCAGGGCGAGCAGCCGGCGCCGCGACAGAGAAGGCAGCAAGGAGGATGCCCTGCGGATCCCGAAGACCGTGCCCCCGGTCAGCGCGAGCACGAGCAGCCCGTACAACACCGGCCCGCCGCCCAGGTCCTTCGCGTGCAGCACGGCGACGGCGACGGCCGCCGCGACCGCCCCGGCCACCGCCGCGCAGGCCAGGACCAGCAGTGGAATCGCGCCGGTACGCCCCTTGTCGACGCCGGTGCCCGCCTTGGGGCGGCGCATGCCCTCGAGCGGCGACCGTGCGCGCGGGGTGCGCCCATCGGGCAGCTCCAGCAACGTGAGCACCGACAGGGACGCGGCGAACAGGCCCGCGGAGACGTACGACGCGAGGGCCGCCTGATGCTGGTCGAACCAGGCCAGTCCGGCGCCCAGCAGGTTGTTGACGAGCCCGGCCAGGACGAGGGTCGCGGCCGCGAGGGGCACTGCCACGCATCCCGTACGCAGCGACAGGCGCCGCAGGGCGTCCATGTTGTCCGGCAACCCGGGAGGGGCGGTGCGCAGCGCTTCGTTGCAGAGGCGGGGCCGTGAGACGGGGGAGGGGATCGTCGCACTCTCCAGCGGCGGTGCGGGCAGCAGCGCGGGCGCCGCGCTCTCCCGGCACACCGCCCAGAAGCGCTCGGCGACCCCGGTCACGAAGGTGGTCACCAGGATCACGGCCAGCGCGTCGTCGGGCGTCCAGTCGATCCACAGGGGCGCGATGATCAGCAGCGCTGCGCGCAGCCCGTCCGCGCCGACCATGGTCCAGCGGCGGTCGAGCGGCCCCTCCGGCGCGGTGAGGGAGGTGAGCGGTCCGAGGAGCACCGCCCCGAAGAGCAGCGTCGCCAGAATGCGCGTCCCGAAGACGGTCGCCACGGCGAATGCCACACCTCGGTAGCCGCCGGCGAAAGAGCCTTCGGAGATCGCCGCCTGAAGGGCCAGGACGACCAACACGAGCAACGCGAGGGCGTCGCCGACACTACCCACGAGCTGTGCGCTCCACAGCCGCTTGAGCTGCGGCCGACGCAGTAGAGCGCGGACAGCGCGCTCCCGGGAGTCTGCGACCAGGGCGTCGTCGGGGGCCGAGGTCTGGGCCGTAGGCTGCTCCGCTCGCGTCATGTGTTCAGCCTATCGGGAGGCGCTGACACCACGAAGGGCCGCCCGACGCTGCGGATGCGGGGCCTCCGGAGGGGCGCTGCGCCTTCGTGCCGGATGACCTCCTCCCGCGCGAAGGCGCGATCAGGGCGGGCGTGAAGTCGCAGCCAGTGCGGCCCGAAGACGCGCTCTCAGCCCTCCGAAGCCGCCGTCTTCTTGGCTGCTGCCTTCTTCGCGGGAGCCTTCTTGGCGGCCGTCTTCGAAGCCGCTGTCTTCTTGGCTGCCGTTTTCTTGGCGGGAGCCTTCTTGGTGACCGTTTTCTTGGCGGGAGCCTTCTTCGCCGTCTTCTTCACCGGCCCCTTCGCCCGCTTCTCCGCGAGCAGCTCGAAGCCACGCTCAGGAGTGATCGTCTCGACGCTGTCGCCGGACCTCAGGGTCGCGTTGGTCTCGCCGTCGGTGACGTACGGCCCGAAGCGCCCGTCCTTGACGACGACCGGCTTCCCGCTGACCGGGTCCTCGCCGAGCTCCTTCAGCGGCGGCTTGGCGGCCGCGCGGCCGCGTACCTTGGGCTGCGCGTAGATGACAAGGGCTTCGTCAAGGGTGATCGTGAAGAGCTGGTCCTCGCTCTCCAGGGAGCGCGAGTCGGTGCCCTTCTTCAGGTACGGCCCGTAGCGCCCGTTCTGCGCGGTGATCTCCACGCCCTCGGCGTCCTTGCCGACGACGCGCGGCAGCGACATCAGCTTGAGCGCGTCCTTCAGGGTCACCGTGTCCAGGGACATCGACTTGAAGAGCGAGGCCGTGCGCGGCTTGACGGCGTTCTTGCCCGTCTTCGGGGTGCCCTCGGGAAGCACCTCGGTCACATACGGCCCGTAGCGCCCGTCCTTGGCGACGATCTGGTGCCCCGTGATGGGGTCCGCACCCAGCTCGAAGTCGCCGCTCGGCTTGGCGAGCAGCTCCTCCGCGTACTCCACGGACAGCTCGTCCGGAGCGAGATCGTCCGGGACGTCCGCACGCTGGTGGGTCTCGGAGTCCTTCTCGCCGCGCTCGACGTACGGGCCGTAGCGCCCGACGCGCAGCACAATGCCGTTGCCCACGGGGAACGACGACACCTCGCGGGCGTCGATCGCGCCCAGGTCGGTGACGAGCTCCTTGAGGCCGCCCAGGTGGTCCCCGTCGCCGTTCCCGGCCTCGGCCGCGCTGCCGCCGACGCCCCTGCCCGGGGCGGAGCCGCTGTCGGACGCGGTTTCGCCGAAGTAGAACCGCTTCAGCCACGGCACGGACTGCGCCTCGCCGCGCGCGATGCGGTCGAGGTCGTCCTCCATCTTGGCCGTGAAGTCGTAGTCGACGAGCCGCCCGAAGTGCTTCTCCAGAAGGTTGACCACGGCGAAGGACAGGAAGGACGGCACCAGGGCCGTGCCCTTCTTGAAGACGTACCCGCGGTCGAGGATGGTCCCGATGATCGACGCGTACGTCGACGGACGGCCGATCTCTCGCTCTTCGAGCTCCTTGACCAGGCTGGCCTCGGTGTAGCGGGCCGGGGGCTTGGTGGCGTGGCCGTCGACCGAGAGCTCTTCGGCGGACAGCGCGTCGCCCTCGTTGACCTGCGGGAGCCGACGCTCACGGTCGTCCAGCTCGGCGTTCGGGTCGTCCGCGCCCTCGACGTACGCCTTGAGGAAGCCGTGGAAGGTGATGGTCTTGCCGGACGCGCTGAACTCCGCGTCGCGACCGTCGGAGGCCGTGCCACCGATCTTCACCGTCACGGAGTTCCCGATCGCGTCCTTCATCTGGGAGGCGACCGTCCGCTTCCAGATCAGCTCGTAGAGCTTGAACTGGTCGCCGGTCAGTCCGGTCTCGGCGGGCGTGCGGAAACGGTCGCCGGAGGGTCGGATCGCCTCGTGCGCCTCCTGCGCGTTCTTGACCTTCCCGGCGTACGTCCGCGGCCGGTCCGGCAGGTAGTCGGCGCCGTACAGCTGCGCGACCTGGGCTCGGGCCGCGGCGACCGCCGTGTCCGACAGGGTCGTGGAGTCCGTACGCATGTACGTGATGAAGCCGTTCTCGTACAGCTTCTGCGCCACCTGCATCGTGGCCTTCGCGCCGAAGCCGAGCTTGCGCGAGGCCTCCTGCTGCATCGTCGTCGTACGGAACGGCGCGTAGGGGGAGCGGCGGTACGGCTTCGACTCGACAGACCGGACGGAGAAGTTCGTCTGCTCGAGGGCGGCGGCGAGCGCGCGAGCGTTCGCCTCGTCCAGGTGGAGCGTGTTCGCGCCCTTCAGCCGGCCGAGCGAGTCGAAGTCGCGGCCTTGGGCCACGCGCTTGCCGTCGACCGTGGCCAGGCGGGCGGCCATGGAGGAGGGATCACTCCGGTCGCCGGCGCGCCCCGTGCCGAAGGTGCCCGTGAGGTCCCAGTACTCGGCCGAGCGGAACGCGATGCGCTCGCGCTCCCGCTCGACGACCAGGCGGGTCGCCACGGACTGGACACGGCCCGCCGACAGACGCGGCATGACCTTCTTCCACAGCACCGGGGAGACCTCGTAGCCGTAGAGGCGGTCGAGG
>CAMLJW010000190.1 GCA_946480485.1 uncultured Streptomyces sp.
ACCCATCTCCTCCACTCCATACGCTCCGGAACCCTCGCCTCACCCTCGGCGTAACAGCGACGGGCCCCGGATCAGGAGATCCGGGGCCCGCAGCAACACGCTTTGTCAGAGGGCGGCAGCGGCGGAGACGCCCGCGCCCGCGTAAGCGTCGACCGAGACGTCGCCAACGGCAGTGATGTAGACGTCGCCGACCGAGGTCTGGACGGTGACATCGCCGGACAGGTTGGCCGCGTTGCCGCCGGAGACGAAGTCCAGGTCGGCGTCGGAGATCTCAGCCGTTTCAACCTGGGGGGTGATGTTCATGGGGTGCGGTTCCCTTCGAATAAACATTTCTCAATGGCGGAGTTCGCCCGATTCCCGAGACCGGGAATCATTCGCGGCGACTTACGCCGTGCGCTGATCAAAGCACGCTGACGAAGGGACAGCCAATCGTTCTATGCCGGTGCGGGATGTATCCGATGGACGACTTCACTTATGTGATGGTCGGATGACCGAATGCGCCAACTCCTTCACACATCCCTTGGCGCTGCGGCACACGCGACGGTTGCTACTAGGCCTCTAAGCCGATCACCTACCCCCCAAGTGCCTTGCAGCCAGGGTGATATGACGGATACTCAGATTTTGAATGTCTTCCCGGTGAACGGTGTGCAGGTTTCCTGGATCTTCCGGCACTGCCCGCCAGAGCACGTACATCGACGCCGCTCGCCCGGGCCCTTCGGAGGCCGGCGGGATGCGGTACTTTCACGCGTACGTTCTGATATGGGTGTTTGCGCGTCGTACGGGGACACATATCGCACAGGCCGACGGACTGGCACATACTCGACCTCGACAAAGACTCGAATCCGGGTGACCCGCAGCGGGTGAAGAACTTCGCGGGCTCGCTGCACGGCTTTGCCGACGACGTCTCCCGGGTCTCGCGGGACATCAAAAGCATGGCGCCCGAGGACCCTGTCCTGATGTGGGCGGGAAGATCGCGGATGTGTTTACGGCGGAATTCGAGGACGTCCCCGGCAGGCTGAAGAAGCTAAGGAAGTTTTACGACCTTGCCGACGACGCCCTGGCCTCCCACGGGCCGGACCTGGATCACCAAGGTCAACAAGGTCAACAAGGAACCTCAGGACGACAATCTCGCACCCACGTGGTCACAGCCACTCAGGGGAAGCCGAGTGACACCGCCGAGGTCCACCGGGATCCGCCGGGATCCAGCGGGATCCAGCGGGGAAGGAGATGGTTCGCCGACGGGCAGAGGCCCCCGTCAGCCGACCTCGTTCTCCGCCACCGCCTGGCCGTGGACCACGACGTCGCCGCCGTAGAACATGCCCGTGAAGACCGGAGAGTACGTGAGCTGGACCTCGACCTCGACTTCGTCGGCGTTGGCGGCGACGCAGTGGGTGGCGCCGATGTCGGCGCCGGTCATGTCCATTTCGCGGGCGAACGCCTTCGCCCGGGCGTTGCAGTTCTCGAAGTTGATCGGGGCGGGGCCGCCCTCGTTGTCGTAGAGGGCTTCCTTGTCGATGTCCTGGGCTGCGTAGCGGGCGGCCTGTTCGGCGATGTCGGCGGCGCGTTCACGCTTGGAGATGGACAGGCCGCCGTCGATCACGAAGGCCGAGAGCGAGAGGAAGACGAGCGCGAAGATGATGACCGCGCCGGCGCCCGAGCCGCGGTCGTCCATGCCGGCGCGGCGGGCTGACACCCACGCGTGCACGCCCCCTTCGCGTACGCCGCTTCCGCGTACGACTCTTCCCCGTACGCCGCTTCCTCGTACAACCCATCCGCGTACAGCAGAGCGCAGCGTCACGCCGTCCTCCGGAACGGGTCGAGTGGCGAGCTGAAGCTGGCCGTCAGTGTCGTCGGGACGTCGAGGCCGAGCGTCGCGAGGCCGCGTACCTGACAGCTCACCTCGACCGTGAAGATGGTGTCGGGCTCGAAGCCCGCGCTGGTCTGGGTCACCGTCACCGGGCCCGAGCAGACGTCCGCGAGATTCGCGTCAGCGGCCTTCTTCGCCTCCGCCATAGCCGTGGCGTGGTCCTTCTGGATCGAACCGGCACGTGCCGCGTCACGGGCAGCCCCGTCCAACGCCCCACGCCCGTCCACCAGTTGCCCGAAGGCCACCAGGACGAGAATGAAGAGGATCATCACGGGGGCGAGGATCACCACCTCGATGGTGGACAGCCCACGGTCCCGCCCCAGGTCAGCAAGGGCCCGCACCCGTGCCCGTACGAAGGAGGACACTCCGGAACAGGACACTCCGGAACAGGACACTTCGAAACAGCGCATCTAGTTCTCGTTCTCCCGCACAAACCTCTCCACCGGCCCCGAGGACTGCGCGTGCACCGTCAGGTCAAGGCCCGGGAACACCGTGGGCACCCGGGCCTCGATCTCCACTCCGACCGTGTTCTGCTCCGGCTGGAGCATCCGCACGGACGGCGCCAGCACCAACTGCGGTCCCAGCTGCGCGATGTAGCTGTCGACGACGTTCCGCGCCTCGCCCCGCCACGCGCCCGGCTGTTCGTGGGCCGTCGCACGCCCCTTCCGCGCGCCCGCCTGGGCCGCCGCCTGGGCCACATGGTCGGCGAAGAAGTAGAGCGCGAACTGGACCGTCGCGAAGATCATGAAGAAGAGTACGGGCGTGAGCAGCACGAACTCGATCGCGGTCATGCCGGAATCGCCGCGGGCGGAGGCGGCCTCCACCCGGCGGCGTACCCAACGTCGTACGCTCACCAGCAACCCCGTATGGATGTGGATGTGGAAGAAGTCAGCAGGTGCTGCCCGCGTCGGCGCCCTTGATGCACTCCCCGACCTTCTTCGCGCCCGTGTCCAGCGCCTCGTTGATGATCGCGGCGACCACACCCACGATCGCGACGACGACCGCGGAGATGATGACCCACTCGACCGCGGACGCACCGCGGTCGAGTTCGCCGGAGCGGGCGCGCTGCACCCGGCCCTGGAGGAAGGTGATCAGGAAGTCCACCCCCGGGATCCCGGTACTGAAGTTCCGTCCATTCATGGTGAGTTGTCCTCTCGAATTCAAGCGGTAGGGAAGGGCCGTCAGACCTGGAACACGCGCATCGCCGCCGGAAAGATCAGGAACACCAGGAACCCCGCGCACAGCAGCAGCTGCGCCACGAGCATCGACTGCGACTTCTCGCCCGCGCTGCCCTCGATCTCGGCGAGTTCGCGGTGCCGCATCGTCTCGGCACGCGAGGCGAGCGACTCCCGCACCTTCGCGCCGTCGTCCGCGACGAGTGCCAACGACGCCGACAGGTCCTTGAGCTCCTCGACGCCCAGCTCCTCGCCGAGCGAGCCGAGGGCCTGCCACTGGCTGATGCCGGTGATCCGGGCGTCGGCCAGCGCGTTGCGGATCCGCTGGGTCGCCCAACCGTCGGAGACCTCGGCGGCGGCCATCAGCGCCTCCGGCAGACCGCGGCCGCCGGCCAGGCTCATGGACACCAGATCCAGATACGCGCCGATGACGCGCCGCAGGTCACGCCGCTTCTCGGAGGCGTCCCGGCGTACCTCCAGGTCCGGCAGGAGGAAGAAGACGCCCGCGAACAGGAGCGCCAGCCAGACCGGGATGATCGGGCTGCTGTTGAAGCCGAGCGTCCAGACGATGGCGAAGAGGAACGGCCCGAAGAAGAGACCGGCCGCGGCCAGCAGGACCTTGGTCGCGAGGAACTTCTCCCAACTCCGGTCCAGGACAGCGAGGTCGGCCCGCAGCGACCGCAGCTCCCAGCCCTGCTGGATGTAGAACTCGGCGACCCTCATGCCCACGTGGGCACGTGCGCTGCCCAGCCGCCCGGCGTCGGCGGCGCGATGCGCGGACGCGTACGCGTACGCCGCGCCTCGCGCCCGCATCGCGTCGATGCGGGCGACCTGGGCGACCGCGCTGCGCTTCGACGGCATGAGGGCCCGTACGAGGGCGTAGACGCCCAGCCCCATGACGGCACCGATCACGATCGGCATGGTCAGGTTCACCGGCGTACCCCCTCTTCCGGCTGGGACGGCGTACGGGGACGTACGAACTGCACCGCCGACTCGTCCCGCACCAGGAACCGCTCCGGCGTCTCGATCGTGGACAGCCTGCGCAGCCACAGGAAGCCGGCGGCGAACAGGCCGCATACGCCGGCGAGTACGACCTGTCCGACCGCCGTGCCGTACGGCTCGACGAACTCCCGGTTGAAGATCGACAGACCGAGGACGAAGGCGATCGAGACGGCGACGACGATCTGCACGGACCGGCGGGTCGAGGCCCGCTGGGCCATGACGCGCTGCCGCATGTCGACCTCCTCGCGCGCCGACTTCGCCAGGGCGCCCAGCACCTTGCGCAGACCCGGGCCGCGCAGCCGCGCGTTGAGGATCAGCGCGGCCACGATGATGTCGGCGGAAGCGTCGTTGATCTCGTCGGCGAGGTGCTGAAGAGCTTCGGGCAGGGGTGTACGGGAGCGGAGACGGTCGACCAGCGCGTCCAGGTGCGGGCGCAGGACGGGCGCCGCGGCACGCGCGGACGCGGGGATGGCCTGCTCCAGGCCGACCGCGCCGGCGATGGTGTCGCGCAGCGACTCGGTCCAGGACGCGAGGGCCTCCACGCGGCGCATGGCGGCCTTCTCCTCGGAGGCGCCGCCGAAGAGCTTGTCCCAGAAGAAGACGAGTACGGCGGCCGCGGCGCCGAGCACCGCCCAGCGGGTGAGCAGCAGGACGACGATTCCGGCGCCGGCCGCGATCGAACCGCGCTGACCGGCGAACCGGATGAGCTCACCGGCCCGCTCGCCGGCCTTCTGCTTCTCGTGCGCGGGCTTGGCGGGCAGGCCCCGGACCGCTACGGCGAACAGCGCGAGGCCACCGCCGACGGCGACTCCGCACGCGAGCGCGTACAGCACGGTCGTGGAGAAGAGCCCGCCCATGGAGCCGAGCGAGCCGAGTGCGGCGAGCGTCATGGTCATCCCCAGTTCCCGCCGGGCAGGCGATAGCCGTAGGCGACCAGGTCCTCGAGGCAGGCGATGGGCGCGTGCGGCACGATCCGGCCGTCGGACGTCTCGGCGAAGACCTCGCTGGACAGGACGCGTCCGTCGACGCCGTTGACCTCACGGATCGAGGTGACCATGCGCTGAAGTCGGCCGCCCGTCTGGTAGTTGTTGCGCCGCTGGACGAACACCACGAAGTTCACCGCGCCCGCCACGAGCATCTGGCTGGCCTCGATGGGCAGCCGCTCGTTGGCCTGGAGCGCATACGTCGAAATACGGTTGAAGACCTCGCTGGAGCTGTTCGCGTGGATCGTGGACAGCGAGCCGTCGTTGCCCTGCGACATCGCGTTGAGCATGGTCACGATCTCGTCGCCGAGGACCTCACCGACGATGACGCGGGAGGGGTTCATACGTAGCGACCGGCGCACCAGCTCGGCCATCGAAATCATGCCGTGCCCCTCGGAGTTGGGCAGGCGCTCCTCGAAGGCCACCACGTTGGGGTGCAGATCGGCGAAGGTGTCCAGCCCGAGCTCCAGGGCGCGCTCCACGGTGATGAGACGCTCGTGCGGCGGGATCTCGTTGGCGAGGGCGCGCAGCAGCGTGGTCTTACCGGCGTTCGTCGCGCCCGCGATCATGATGTTCTTGCGCGCCCGGACCGCACAGGCGAGGAAGTGCCCGATCTCGGGCGTCAGCGTGCCGTTGCCGACGAGGTCCGACATAAAGACCTTGCCCATGCGGGCGCGGCGGATGGAGAGCGCCGGGCGCCGGGTGACGTCCATGACGGCGGACAGTCGTGACCCGTCCGGCAGCCGCAGGTCGAGCTGCGGGTTGGCGGAGTCGAAGGGCCGGGAGGAGAGGCCGGAGTACGCGCCGAGGATCTGGATGAGTTCGATGAGCTCTTCGTCGTTCTCGGCGACGGGATCCCCCTTTGTCTCCCGTCCGTCCGCGTATCCGACGAAGACCTGGTCGTGCCCGTTGATGTCGATGTTCTCGACCTCGGGGTTGTCGAGCAGGGGCTGGAGCCGGCCGACCCCGAAGAGCGCGGCGTGCACGGCAGCCGCGTACTGCTCCTCAGTCTCGGCATCCAGCGGCGTACGCCCGGAGTTGATCTCGGTTCGGGCGTACTCCTCGAGGATCTGGGCTATGACCGCGCGGGCGTACTGCCGCTCGTCCTCGGTGGACATCGGCGTGACGCCGGAGACCTGGTCGAGGCGGCGCTGCTCGGCTATGCGGTCACCGGCCTCCTGCCGGAACCGCTTGACCAGCTGGTGGTCGACGGCGGTCACTGGCCGGCCCCCGCGGTGGGCGCGGCCCACGCCGCCCCGAACTGCTGGTAGAGGTCCGCGGTCACCTTGCGCGCCGACCGGATGAGCAGCGACTTGTCGAGCCGGCCGCGCTTGCGGCCCGCCAACTGGTCGGCGCCTGCCGTGTCGTCGGCGAGGGTGCCCACGACGCGGGCGCCCGTCTGCGCGGCCATCAGCATGTCATTGACCTGGTTGACGAGCTTGGCGGAGTCGCTCGGGTCGGCGATGAGGATGACGCCGATGAGCGGTGTCGCGAGGGAGGCCGCGCCGCGGGTGCCGCCGTGCAGCTTGGCGGTGAGGGCGGCGGCCCGGTCGCGTACGCGCGCGATGGCCTCCGGCTCCGTGCGGGATATGAGGAGGACGAGGGCCGCCTGCGAGAACATCTCGACGGCGGACGTGTCCCCGCTGATCCGGCCGCAGTCGGCGATGACGTCGGCGGGCGCGTGGGGCGAGTCGGCGAGCTGGGCGAAGGCACGACCGAGGGTCGGCCACAGCCCGGCGAGCCCGGCGGCCTGCTCGGCGTTCCCGAGCCCGACCAGCACCTCCAGACCGCCACTCAACGGCTGTACGTGGTCCCAGAGTTGATCCGGTACGAGGCCTCGGCGCGCGGTGGCGGCGATGGACAGCATGCCGGTGTTGGGGTTGAGCGGACCGCCGTGCGCGGCGGCACTGCGGTACACGAGGTCGCCGCCGGCCGGGTCGGTCTCGGCGAGCAGAACCCGGCGGGGCCAGACCGCGGCGAGGGCGACGGTGGCCGTCGTGACGCCGGGGGAACCCTTGTCGGCGGCGAGAGCGATGAGCGCCATGTGTCTGTTTGTCTCTCTCGCCCTTAGTTGCCGGGTACGAGGGCGACGGCGACCTCGCCCGCGGCGGCGGCCTGAGTGAGGGCGGGGACGTCGTCCTGGTCGACGACCAGCGTGATGGCGAGGTTGCCGGTGCTGATGGTGGCGTCGTCTTTGCTGCTCTTGGTGTTGACGCGCGCCTTGTCGACAATGAGGGAGTCGCCGCCCGCCGCCGTACCACCGGACGACGAGCTCTCGTCGCCGGAGCGGGAGCCGGCGTTGCTGCCGACGTGGTACGCGGCGACCATGTCGCCCGCCTTCAGATTGGCCGGGTACTGGCCCTCCTTGAGGGCGAGGCCCACGGAGGCCTTGCCGTCGGGAAGCTCGCTCTTCTTGCCGAACATCTCGCCGACGGCCACAGCACCCTTGGGAACGGTGTTCAGGGCCTTCAGCCTCTTCAGGTCCGGCAGCTGGGACCACTCGACGTAGTGGATGCTGTCGTCGGCCGCGACCATCACGGACGTCACATTGCTGTCGGTGACGGACTCTCCCGCGGGGATGCTCTGCGTCACCTTCACGACCTCGATACGGTCCCCGGCGCGCAACACGAGCATGGTGGCACCGAGGGCACCGACCAGGATGAGCAGCACGGCGAGAGCGGCGAGCGCCGGTTTGCGCTCGCGAGGGGGCATGGGAAGGCGCTCACCCGTCGCCGACTGGGCCGGCGCCGCGGAACGGTGGTTGCCCGCCCCCGGACGCTCTTGGATCTTCACGCAACCGCTCCCCGTACACCCGCGAAGTCTTCTGTCGTTTAGGACACTGCACTCTCATGCACCCTCATCGGGCGTACCGCCCGACCCGGCCGGGTTAGCCATGACTGGAATGAGTGTCAAGTCATCGCACCGTATCAGCAGCACATAAGCCCCTCAAGGCGCGTCCCCCGATCGCCGGCCCCGCACAGCTCGACGTCAACCACGCACAACGCGGGCCGTTCGGTTCCGCGTTGAGGACGTGTCTGCGTGGGCGACCCTCGCTGCGTGGGCGACTCTGGCTGTGCGGGCGACTCTGGCTGTGCGGGCACGCATCCGTTGCCGCTGGCGATGCGGGGGAATTCGCCGGAAGTTCACCGGGTCTGCACGACGAGCTCACACATCGGGGGCGGCGCAAATCGGGGGGCAGATCAGGGGTGCAGATCAGTGGGTGGCAGATCGAGGCACCATTCCGGTGCACCACAGGGCGGGGTGGTCTCGCCGATCCTGTCCAACATCTACCTCGACATCAACCTCGACCGGCTCGATACATTCGTCGAGCTCCCGCGTAGGACTTGCGGAACCACGGCGCCAGGATCTTGGAGAACGCCCGTTGACAACACTTTCTGACGTGCCGTCATCCCCGTCACGACGACCCCCATACCCGACGGCAAAATATCCCCGGCCATGAAGTCCATTAAGGTCCTCGAGTGGATATCCGATGGGACCAGCCGCGAAAACCCTCGGGTGACGAAGTGCTTCAATGTCGGCACCGACAAGCGACTGTACCTTTCCAAGGCCTCGGACTTCTTGCGTCAGTATCGCCTGGTGACACCATCTCCATTCAGACATGGAGTCAGCCGGACTGTGGGGGCGAGGAGAGGAAAGGTGCTGACTATATGACGGACCACATGGTCGTACCCAAAGACGGTCTGCGCTACTTCTGGATCGCACTCAGGCGGTAACCGTCGCGCGCCCTCGCGGGGCACAGGGCTGGATTTTCGTGCAACACTCCCGCGCCACGAGCCGAGAGGGCCACCGGCAGCCGGCCGGCCGGCGGGCTCTCTCGCATGCTGGAGTCGCCTGACAGCACACTGGCCGGAGGAGGACGGCGAGCCGTACATGTGGAAGTTCCCCGGCCGGTGGGGCTGTTGGCGGGGGCTTATGGGGCGTTGTGGTGAGCGGAGCGGGCTGCTCACGGACCCCCCTCCCGACGTGAGCAGCCGCTTCTTCGTAGTCGGCTGAGTTTGGCCGTCACAGCGGCTCCGCACTTAGGCGATGTGAGACCGGGCGCCACTCAGGCGTGGAGCCAGGTCTGTGTGCGTACGCCAGTCGGCATGCGTATCCGTACTTCACGCAGGTACCGGGACACACCAGAAGGCGGCACCACTGGTCTGGCCGGTGGTGCCGCCTTCTTCCGACCGGAGGTGTTCCGGCCGTTACGCCATCGCTTTCCCGTGCGGAGGTCTATGCCGACGACCCTGGTCCGCCTCCGTGTAACTCACGCCTTGCTGCACGAGCCGGAAGTAGTCCTCCCGCTCACGGGTCAGCTTCCTGCGGCCCTGAGCCGCCGTCCGTGTCCTGCGGATCTCGGCCT